>JAFWEB010000055.1 GCA_017515925.1 Candidatus Saccharimonadota bacterium
ACATCAGCGTTTCAAAACTCCAGGCATATACAATGCTTCGCTCTCCCCTTCCCAGATTGCCAAATTTGTCCAGATCCAGCCAAAGGCGAAGGCTATGCTAGATTCAGCCGCACGTTCGCTAAATCTATCAACTAGATCTTATCTAAAAGTCGTCCGCGTGGCCCAAACTATCGCCGATCTTGACGAATCTACAGAGGTAAAATCACCGCATATCTCTGAGGCACTGGCTTTCCGTCAAAAATTCTAAGATTTTCCCTGTAAAACCCCTTGAAATCGTGAGCGGAATTTGATATAATGGAAAAGATAAGGTTAAACGAAAGGATCCCCCATAGGAAACAATAATTCACACACTCGTATCAACGGAGAAATTCGCTATGAGAAGGTGCGTGTGATTGGGTCAAATGGGGAGCAGCTCGGCATCATGAGTAGCCGAGACGCTCAGCTTCTCGCCAGAGATCAAGGTGTAGACCTCGTTGAGATTGCACCAAATGCTGATCCACCTGTTGTCAAAATCATCGACTGGGGTAAATACCAATACCAGAAGATGAAAGAACAGGCCAAGAATCGCAAAAAAGCCCGTGAAAAACAATCTGAATTAAAACAGATGAAAATCGGTCTCAAGATTAGCGATAACGACCTTAACATTAAAATCCGTAAGATTCGTGGTTTTATCGAAGATGGCGACCATGTCAAAATCATGATTGTCTTTCGCGGTCGCGAAATGGCACATAAAGAAATCGGTCAGGAGCTTCTAGATAAGGTCCTAGAACAGATTAGTGACATCGCCGTAGCAGATGGAAAAGCGAATTTTGCTGGACGCAATTTATCCATTGGGGTTCGGAAGAAGTAACTTTAGACTTCCACGGCTCTGGATATGTTCTTTCCCTGTTCACAGTAGTGAACACAAATATTAATTAAACTAAAGGAGTAATTATGCCGAAATTGAAGACGCATAAAGGTACCGCCAAGCGTATCAAAATTACCGGTTCTGGCAAGCTCGTCCGTGAACGCGCATACAAGAACCACATCCTAGCCAAAAAATCTAAGGCTCGCAAACGCAATATGAAGACTGCAGCCACGATCAATGGCAAAATTGCAAAAAACATTAAGACTGCATTAGGAGCTTAGAGATGAGAGTAAAAAGAGGCGTACCTGCACACGCAAAACATAAGAAGATTTTAACTGCAGCCAAGGGCATGCAACACTACCGCACCCGCAGCTACAGAATGGCAAAACAAGGTGTTATTAAGGCTCTTAGATATAGCTATCGTGATCGCCGTAACAAGAAGCGCGACCTTCGTGCTCTCTGGATTACCCGCATCAACAACGCTTCCCGCGAGCTTGGTCTTTCCTACTCTCAGCTGATCGCTGGTATGAAAGCAAAGAATATCACCGTCGACCGCAAGATCCTTGCTGATCTCGCTGTTAATCAACCAGAAGCTTTCAAGGCTATCGTTAATACAATAAAGGAGAAATAAGATGGCAGTTTGTGAAATTTCCGGCAAAGGTAAAATGTACGGCCACAACGTATCTTTCTCCCAGAGAAAGACTCGCAAGGTCTTCAAGCCAAACATTCAGAAACGCACTTTGACCGTCAATGGTCAAAAAGTCCGTGTGAACGTTGCAACTAGCACCCTTCGCACCCTGAAGAAAAAAGGCTTACTCAAGTAAATCATTACTCTGGCGCCAGCCAGTAATAAATCAAAAAGAAGTCAGGACATGTGCCTGACTTCTTTTGTTTATCAGGTAAAATCGTCTAGATTGGTGATTTCTTTCGTTGAAGCGCGGTTATTGACCGAGTAAAACGAAAAAATCGCCGAGATAGGCGATTTTAACGATAAACAGCTCTCAGTAAGCCGGGTTTTGTCATCTTCAGCCGAAACCTTAGATGGGTAATCATCTATCTGGATCCTAGATTGCTCCAGGACTCTAGCGGTGAACGTGCATCCTCGGGTCGAGGTGAATAGCACTCCTTGCAGCCAGTAGGGTTTGCCTCCAGTGTGCATCGCTACACACCGCTGTGGGCTCTTACCCCACTCTTTTCACCCTTGCTTTCATCATAAGACAAAAGCGGTTTTGTCTCTGTGGTACTTTCCCTATCCTTGCGGACGGTCGCCGTTAGCGACTACCGTACCCTGTGCTGCCCGGACTTTCCTCTGCATAGCAGCGATTACCTTTAGAGCTATTGTCTATTATACCACAAGTTCTGGCGGGAGCTTCTTTTTTCTCTTGAAATGCCCCTCTAGGGCCTTGTTCGCCTCTCCATCTGCCTCAGCATTTTGAGCGCGTTTGACATGAACGAATGCCACCGCCTCAAAATTCTCTAACAACTTCTTAATATCGTTATAAATCAGCATCAAATCTTGGTTCTTTACCTGATAAATACCTCTTAGCTGGTTCACCATCATCAGATTATCGCTCACAAATCGCACGCGTTTCAAACCTAATTCAGTTGCCTGTTCTATACCCTCTTTCATAGCATAATACTCCGCTACTCTAGAGGTGGCAAAGCCGATAAACTCACCACCACGTTTAATCTCCTTGCCATCTTCACCTACAATGTAATAGCCAATCGCTGATGGGCCAGGATTGCCCTTGCTACCACCATCTACATAAACCGTTGCGCCGTTAAGTGCGCCCCTGTTATCGGTTGGATTTGGAGTCTTAGCTAATTTCTCATAAGTGGCAGTCATGGCAGAATGGGCATTTTTGCCATTTAGAATCTCTAATACAGAAATCGCTGCATCATCAAGCGTGAGAGACACCATCTCTTCTGTGGCCATGTATTTGAAAGCCGTATATCTTTCCATTGGTACAATTTTCGTCTCTGGTAGATCTACTTCGTATACGATATATAGATTACCAAGCTGAGAACTACCGGCAATATTCACGAATGTAATTACATCTAGGAGTGAAACTTTTGTTACCTCTACACCGAGATATTCGTAAAACGATCGAACAAGTGCCTCTTCGGGCTGTTCACCAAATTTAATCTTGCCAGTAGGAAGTTCCCAGGTCGGCAATTCTTCGGTGCGGCCAACGGTGCGCTTCATCATCAAAATCTTGTCCCCCTGTCTGACGATTCCGACTACTCTGATTCTTTGTTTCATGCCACCCTTGTTTATTCTAAAAAACTTATCAGGTAGCCCTAGGATTATTTTTCCCTGTAGTAAATACAAGGTGGGTAAAATCTTATGCGCATTCCCACGGGAATAACGCCACGAAATCCCTAAACATAATTATTCAGGAAAATTATGCTCTCTAGGGCTAATTCTATTATAGCATTTTACGCCACTGGAACGCCAATAATAAAGTAGAAAAACTTGAATAAATTCGTAATTGCTCCGGTCATAAATGTTGAAAGTGCTGATCCAAAGATGACTACCAGAATCATAATCAGCCAAATACCGCCGGTTCTCTCTATCTGTTCCATCACATTTCTAGCACCATCTGGAGCGATTGCATAGAGTACTCTAGATCCGTCCAGAGGTGGAATAGGGATGATATTAAAGACAGCAAAGCCCAGGTTGATCAGCACCATCTGGCGCAAAATATCGCCGATTATTCCTGGATCGTATAAGCCGCCACCGAAATGACCGATCAGGAAGAAAATGAATGCTAGTAGAATATTTGTCAGAGGTCCAACAATCGCAACCAGTGCCATTCCCCAAGCACCGCCTTTGAGCCTACGCGAATTGACCGGAACCGGCTTGGCACCACCAAAGATTGGACCGCCCATGATATAGAGTGCTAGTGGCATAATAATAGAGGTGATAGGGTCTAGATGTTTGATTGGATTGAGGGATAATCTCCCCTCTTCCTTAGCGGTAGTATCGCCTAGAGCATAAGCTACTAATCCGTGAGCCAGCTCGTGTAGTATCATAGACACCAAAATAACACCTAAGACTACTAGCAATGCTCCCAAATTGATCATTCCACCTCCTCTAATATTAGTTCAATGCGACAACTTCTAGTGCCATTGGCAAGGAATCTGCGTTTTTGACCTTAAGTTTCTTCTCTGTCCTTGCGGTGAGCTTTAACTCAGAAACCATACCGTCAATATTACCAGTTGCAACAACTAATTTTGGTTCGATTTCACGTACAGCACGCACCGATGAAGTACAAAGAATGTCAGATACGCCTAAATCGTCTAAGCCTTGCTCGATATCACCGATAATACCGATGTGAACGCCGCCGACCTCTACATCATAGATAGTCTTACCAGAGAGAGCTGGAGTCTTGCCATCTGCTTCGCCATCAGCGATGTCATCTGCAGATGAACCCTTGATTGGAGTAGCAATACCACGAATGGCAATATCGCCAATCTCAAACTCACCTGGACCTTTGATTGGGCCAACTTCTAGACCTGCATCAACTGTGTAATCAACAAAATTGATTGTGGCAGACTTATTTTTGGTTGTAATAGTGATTTCTTCTGGTTTTTTACTCTCTAGTTCAAACATTGTACCTCCTTAGATAGATTAGTATGTTTCTTTGATGAACCCTTCTGGATCGTAAGTCTCTGTGATATCCATTTCCATGAGCTCAACCAAGAAACGATCTTTGACACTCTTTCTATAAGTGTAATCGCCAGTACTCATAATGACATAATTAAGAGGTTTGCCCATCTTTTTCTCAATAACTTCGGCCCAATGGGTGAGTTTCTTGGTCTTATCATCGCCAATAATCAGCATATCAATGCCCTCTTCACCTGGAACGCGATTAGTAACGATCAAACCATCAAGGTAATTCTTAACAGGTTTAACATAATCTTCCCAAGAGGTGCGCTTGACTTCTACTTCCTTAGCATCAGACACTTTAGTAGAGAAAATTTCTGACAAAGCATGGGAAAATGGATGCTTAGGATTGGCTGAATAGTACACTTTATTGTCATAGGTATCATTTTTGACGATACCAATACTCTCGAGATTGATCAATTCGCGACGAACAGAATTAATCTGCTCTTCAATCACACGAGTAATCTCACGTACGTAAAAGGATTTGTTAGTATCTTCAAAGAAAAGTGCAAGTAATTTGGTCCTAGTTTTAGAACCGAATAATTTTTCTAGTGGAGTTGCGTTTTCTTTAACCATCTTGTATACATTTTAGCACGCTTTCGCACACTTTTTCAAGTGGCAACCAAACAATTTTTTTATTTCTTTTGAACCAGGTAATTTGGCGCTTTGCTAGATGCCAATCATCCAGGATAAACTGTCTTTTAGCCTCTGTTTCGGTAATATTTCCCTCCATATAATCCCAGGCGAACTGATAGATATTACTTTTCATGGCTTGGCTGCCCCAACCAAATTTTTTGACCAAGAAATCAGTTTCTTTGTACAGATCTTGAGTAAAAAGATTGTTCGCACGAAGCGTGAGTCGCTCGCGCAATTCTTCTGGACTCCATTTTATACCAAAAATACAGTATCCGGGTAGCATTTTTTGCCTATCTGAACAAATTTTTTGTTCAATTTGAACATCTGGGGTGTTTTTGACTTTCTCCCCTGTTTTTCCGATGAAATGGTAGCCATAAACCAGTGCATCTACGTATAATCCGGTGCCACCAACCACCATTGGAACTCTCCCGCGTGAACGAATTTCCTCAATTTTTTGTTCAGCATAGGCTTTCCAATCAGCCACAGTGAATCTTTCGCCTGGTTCTACTAGATCTATGCCCCAATGTGGAATGCCATCTTGTTCCTCAACACTTGGTTTGGCTGTACCAATATCCATATATTTATAAATTGCGCGTGAATCAGCTGAAATAATCTCCGCTGCGGGGCCGTCAAAGCCCTTGAATGGTTCAAAATCCTTCAATTTCTTGGCAATTTCAATCGAAACTCCAGTCTTCCCTGATCCAGTCGGACCAACAATTACTACCACCGGACCAGAGTAGTAATTTTTGGAGTTAGAATTTGTCATATTTTAGAAAAATTTCGTGAAAATTACATTTTCTGAAGATTCTTTGCGAGTGCAGATAGTTTGATCTTCTCTTCTCTCACGCCGCCTTCAGATTTTTCGTCGTGGATACGAACGCTGACTTCTTTAGATTCGGCATCTTTTGGACCAACAATCATAATGCAAGGGATTTTCATCTCTGTAGCACGCTTGATTTTCTTGCCGAGTGACTCACTAGAATTATCTACGCTGTAGCGAAGTGGATTATTAGAAATTGGATCGTCTAATACTACTTTTTCTAGCTCTTTTTTGATGTCTGCGACATAATCGAGCACCTGATCATTGACTGTCAGGATGCGAATCTGCTCTGGTGCACACCAGAATGGGAACCAGCCTGCTGTATGTTCGATAAATACGCTCATAAAGCGCTCAATTGAGCCAATCAAAGCACAGTGAACCATCACAGGGCGCTTTTTACTGCCGTCTTCTGCGATGTATTCTAGGCCAAATCTCTCTGGCTGGGCATAGTCTAGCTGTACTGTGGCTAGCTGCCATTCACGATCGAGTGCATCTACAGCCATAAAGTCCATTTTTGGACCATACATGGCTGCTTCGCCGATACCGATGAAGTAATCCATCTCGTATTTGTCGGCCATTTTCTTGATAGAATCTTCTGCTTTCTTCCACATTTCTGGAGTGCCAATATATCCGTCTCCATCATCACGGAAAGAAAGGCGAAGACGCAATTTCATGCCAACTTTTGCATATAAATCCTTAGCACTTTCGATTAATTCGCCAAAGATATCACCAATTTGATCCTCAGTACAGAACACGTGGCTATCATCCTGTGTAATGGCACGTACACGGGACAAACCACCCAACTCGCCTTTGCGCTCGTCACGATAAACCATAGTTGTTTCTAGATATTTGACTGGAAGTTCCTTATATGAGCGTGGTTGAGAAGCGAAAATCTGTGCGTGATGTGGACAGTTGACTGGCTTCAATGCAAGTTCGTCGCCAGATTCGGAACTAGTGAACTTGAGCAGCTCTGGGAATTTGGCGTAGTGGCCGGAAGTCTTATAAAGATCGACTAATGCAATGTGCGGAATACAAACTTTTTGGTATCCCCTGTCTTCGCGATAGCTCTGAGCAAAGCGATTGAGCAAATCTCTAAGGATTGTGCCGCGTGGGGTGAACAATGGCAAACCAGAACCAACTAACGGAGAGTTGCAGAATAGATCTAGCTCCTTGCCAAGCTTTCTGTGATCACGATTTTTGGCTTCTTCTTGGCGTTTTAGGTATGCTTCTAGCTCTGCTTCGGTCTCGAATGCTACACCATAAATACGAGTGAGCATTTCACGCTTTTCATCGCCTTTCCAATAGGCGCCTGCGACACGAATTAGCTTGAATGGACCACATTCACTAGTGTTTTTGACATGTGGACCTTTGCAAAGATCGGAAAATAGATCGCCAAGGTCATAAAAAGTAATTTTTTCGTCTTCTGGAAGTTCTTCAATTAGCTCTTTTTTGAAATCTTGACCTTCTTCAATCGCCCAATTTAATGCTTCTTCTCTACTGACCTCACGCTTAGTCATTTCTAACTTGCGTTGGATGATGCCGCGCATCTTTTTCTCAATTCGTTTTAGGTCTGATTCGGAAATTTTGGTCTTGCCAAAGTCAATATCGTAATAAAATCCATTATCAATTGCTGGACCGATGCCAAATTTAGCATCCGGGTACATACTTTTTACTGCTGCAGCCATTACATGTGACAAATTATGGCGCATTTTCTCAACAAAATCTGCCTTGCTTACAGAGTCCTCTTTTTTACTCATTAAAAAACTTCCTTTCTTTACTTTATTTTATCATATTTTAATCAATTACTGTTGATTTTAAGCTATTGAATCCAAAAATTCCTGTGATCCTGGGTGTGGAGTGATGCCGCGGCGCTTCAAATCCTTTTCCTGCTCTTCTAAGAAGAAAACCATAGCCTTGTTTAGGTCTTTATAAGCCATTTGTTTTAATGGAATCCACTCATCCGGTAGATCATTTCGTCCAATTTTGTCAGAAATAAAGATAATTTTATCAAAATCAGTCATGTCTTTACGCGGAATCGTGTGATATTCAATAGATTGGCAAATTTCATCGTCCAAATCAAACCATTCTTTAGCTACTATAGCGCCAATTTCAGAATGACGATAGTTTTTGGCACCATCATTTAGCAATTCTGGATCCAAATTATACTTTTCTACGAAATATTTTTCCTGCTCTGGCTTGAGACGCTTGGCAATATCGTGTGCAAGCCCCGCAATGTAGGCTTTTTCGTAGTCTAAACCATAGAAAAGCGCCAAATCCTTGGCCTGATTTGCTACAAGAAGGCTATGAACATAGCGTTTTTCGTCCACAGAATCGTGCAATTTCTCCCTAATTTTATCTTCTAGGTCGCTTGCAAACATTGGCTCGTCGATTTTCACGCTTTCCTTCTCAGAATCTAGCTCTGTCACTACGCCAAATGGCAAAATCGTGCGTGGCATGCCGTGTCCAAAGTTCATATTATAGGCAATTGGCAGCTGATATTTGTCGGAAATAGTGCAAAGAATTGCTTTATATTCGTCGTAATACTTTTCATCCATTGGTTTGCCGACCAAAATGCCTTTGATATTGTCAAAAACACCAAATTTTTCAATTGCGTCAATCATTTTTTGATATTTTTTCGGTTCTGGCTGGACTTCACTGGTTTCTAGAACCAAAATTTTGCCAGTCCAGTCTTCTGGATTTGGGAAAATTGGAAATTCATCATAGATTTTTTCCATTTCGGCTGGAAAACGCTCGTGCGCGATAGCATCACACAAAATTTCTATGCATCCGCCGAGCAATTCGCCTTTGATTTTTGCCTTTGGACCAAGAAATTCGATGCCTTTTTGCTCTTCTACCTCTGTTAGAGGCGTTCCGACTTGATCCGGACCAAATTCTGAGCGAGATTTATACCAAATTGGGCTAGATTTTAACAAAATACCCCTGTTATTGCTGAACAAATTTTTTATACAATTTAGCGTATACGGCGGGATTTCTGGGCCAAGTTCTGCCACGTCTGGAAGTAGTGCTGGGCCGTAATATGTGGTGAGGCCTAGCTTATTTAGCATTAAGTGGTTGGTAGTAGTGTCGGAAAAGCCCATAAAAATCTTTGGATGAGAGAGTAAAAGTGTCTGGAATTCTTCATTCATGAGATATGGCAATGTACGGAAGGTGTCTTCCCCACCAATTGCACACCAAATCATAGAAATTGAGTCGTCTTGGAAGGCTTTTTTCAGATCCTCGGCGCGTGCTTCGGGATGTTTTTCTAGGTATTCTATGCCCTTTCTCGCATTTGGCATATATTCATACTCTAAGCCTAGCTCACCTAGCCTTTTTTCTAATAATTCTTCTTCATGTTTGATAAATGGCTCACCCAGAAGACCTTTGGATAGCGATACAATCGCAACTTTATCACCTTTTTTTAACATTTTTGGTTTTACCATACACTCTCCTAACTTTTTCCTACTCTAATTATAGCACTTTTACTCTGGGAGAAAGTGTGATATAATAAAAAGCACCCGGGTTGTTAGCTCAGTTGGCTAGAGCGCCTCGTTTACACCGAGGAGGTCGGGGGTTCAAGCCCCTCACAACCCACCAGTAATGGAATAAAAATAGGCCGAAGGCCTTATTTTTATTCTATTACTACATGAGATTATTGAGAGTGGGCGCGAACCCCCGCAGGGGGTGCGCGTTCAGTAGGAGCCGAGTAAAAATCCCAAATGGATTTGGGATTTTTTGAGGCGACGCCCTGAAGGTTCCGGTGCGTGGCAACGGAACCGCCCACTCACAACCCAAGACGCCGCCCCTCGCGTTTTTACCAATAAGTAATTTCTAGATCAGAATACCTACCGCCCTTTGGCCAACTTGTGCAATATGCCTCAAACGACCAGGTTCCACCAACTTTTATTCCTCCTACGCTTGCGAAGCAGTCTCCAGTCTTAGAATTGGCAGTATCGTACATTGAAAAACTAATCTGTAAATAACTAACATCTTTACCAGTATTATTTATAATTCTCCCCTTGATCGTACCCCAGTCATAATTAGGGTACCCAGCTGAATCATCGATAGTGTAGCAAAACTTTGCGTTTTTACGACAAGACCCATCATCTTCTAGCCTTGAGTACAGATATGATTTTGATTCCTCTTCTTTCGCGGCCTTCTCCTCTTCTTCCCTCTTTCTAGCTTCTTCTTTTTCTTTCTCTTGACGAGCTTTTTCTTCTTCTTTTCTTTGCTCTTCTCTCTCCCTTTCTTCTTTGTTCTTATTTTCTTTCTCTACCCATTGTTCATGGTATTTTTCAATAATATCAATATCATTTTGTGAAAAAGAATAGTGAATTTTTACATTTTTTGCTTTTA
>JAFWEB010000056.1 GCA_017515925.1 Candidatus Saccharimonadota bacterium
ATCCATACGATACAAGCTCCGAATATACCAAATGCTGGAACTGCAAATCCAGAAATACTTCCGCTCATCAGAGCGATACGGATTGTCCTACTCATGTGTTTTGTTACACGAGCTGCGTTGGTCGTACGTACGTTGCCATATGTACCACCACGCATACCAATCAGGCATGCGCAAGAACTCATCATAGCACCAAGTATAAATGTGAAGCCAGACACTACTTCCATAAATAGCATATAGATCAATGCTACTACGACTACCGTGGGAACAATAACTCGATATTCCCTACTTAAAAATGTGCTGGCACCATCACGAATAATCTTGGCGAGGTCCTGCATTTCTTCCGTTCCTTCATCATGATTTTTCAAATCGATGAAGTTGCGGGCAAGCACGATGAATGTTGCGATCGCTATTGCGATGACTACATAAAATACTGCCATTCTATCACCTCCATATTTTTAATGAACTTTGTACTATTTGTTACAACAAAAAGTGCGCGCTCCTCAACGCCCACTCACTGATAAATTAGCACATAAAAAAAATAATTGCAATCTTAAGCGAATTCAAAATGCTTACTTGTTGTATAATTGAAATATGAGTAACGATTTTGATACAAAATGTGATGTTTGTGGAAGTGAATTAGATCCAGAAGACCGTGCAATTCATCTCTGTAAGATTTGCCAGGGATTCCAGAAATAAAAATAATCCCCTAGGGGGATTTTTGGTAGAGCTGGCTGGAATCGAACCAGCATTGTATCCTTAGAGGGGATATGTCCTATCCGTTGAACGACAGCTCCACTCTATTATTATAACATAAATTATGTTATAATTTCAAAAGTTGGTGGTGAACCTTACGAGGGAGGTGAATTAAGTGCAAGAGTGTTTTGATACTTTTGAATATGATTTTCGCGATTTGGGACCAGATCATTTTATCTGGCTCCCTTTGAAAAATGTTCCTATCGTGGAATGGTATCCAATCAATTCTTTAGAGCAACCCGCGCTGAGTTGTTTTAATTTGGCATGCTGGAACGCAATCGCCAAGTTTGCGACAGACAATCAGCAGTTTTTGGGCAAGCTAGCGGAACAGTACAAGGAAATGGGCTATTTCTTATTCCATTACGAATCAAAGTTTGGCATTATTGGAGTCGACGAATATAACAATGGAAGAAAACCCGGCCGTGCTACGATTTTTAACGGTAGAAAAACAAAACAATTCGAGGACGATAGAAAACTCAAGACTACCCATCTTCGGTTGGTTCTATCTTCGGTCGAGTATCCATGGAAAGAAGTTGCCTACGAAAAAGGCGACATCGCATACTACCAAAACATTCATATCAGCGATGACAGTTATAGCTGTTGGGATGATTAATTCACCACTACTTTTTAGCCACCTTACTGGTGGCTTTTTCTATTTTGATTTTTCGCGCAGCATTTGGATGGTGCAACTCAGCTCGCCAATCGCCACATAGAGCAAGAACCCTGCTACTATTGCAAGCACTACTGGCAAGCCTTCTAGTAGCTGTTCGCCAACTAGATAAGCCACCACGCCTGCCGGCACAATGATTAGACTACTCAAAGTCTGATAAATAATAATCTTCTTAGTCTTTATCTTGGCTTTTTGCATGATGGCAAAATCGCCAACTTCCTGCGGAATCTCATGCGCAATGGTAGCAAGACAAGCTGGAATACCAGTCCATATACCAGCTAGGAAACTTGTACCCAGTACTACACCATCTGCTATGCCATGCACCGAATCAACAGCAAGCATAGTATAGGCTTGGGTTTTATTTTTAATATCATCATCGCCATGAGAATCTGCGTGTTTGCCATGACGGTGGAGATCGCTATGATGATGGTATCTACCCAAAAACACACCTATCATTGCACAAGCCACAAAACCAACCACAATAAAACTAATCATTTCTATAATTGGTAATTCTTCGGATACTTCTGGAATGATATCACCAAAAACTGCATAAGCCAAAACTACAAAAGCAATTGCCGGACCCCATTTCTGAATAGTGCGCGCAATTTTTCCGCGACCAAGCACCAACGCAATTCCGCCAACTAGGCTAAGGAGTGCAGTTGCAGCTAGTACTAAAATTAAGATTAAAATATTCACTCCACTATTATATCATGAAGGAAATAAAAAATATCCCCGTAATACTACGAGGATATTTGATGGATGTGTTATTTGTTATAAAGTGTTACTAAAAAACTGTGTATGCTATAAAGTATATAGTTTTTCCAAAAGGATTTTCCTGGGCACTTACCGTGAAAACGTTGTCTTAGCGCAAATCTACCATACGCTTTAGCCTTCATTGCGAAGCAATAATTTGTTATATTGCTGATAGCGCCTATCCCACCCTTCTCCAAATCGCCTATTGTGTCGCAGACGACATGTTTTTTGCGTCGATTGGACATGATTAACTTGACCGGCATCCTAATTGGAAAAGTTATAATTTTATAAATACCAACTACCGTGCAAAAAATCAACAATCCAACTAAACACAAGGAATCCATAATTTTTTCTACTATAATTAATTCCATATAACACACCTCCATTTCTAAAAGTACAACACCCACTTTCTATATTATATCATATGTTTTTATTTTTGTAAAGAATTATAGTTTAGTGTAGTGGCGGAAGGGATAGGATCGCATGAGAGCGGAAGGAACAGGAAAGTTTTTCAAACAATCCTAGTTCCCTCAAAGCCGTCAAACCAAATTTGCATGTGGCAAAGACTTCGTCTTTATGCATCCTACTTGGAATAAAAATAAGAGAGCAAGCTCTCTATTTTCATTCCCAGTAGTCTGCTAAAATGCTACGCATTTTTGCCACAGCACACAAGGCTTGGCGGAAGGGACAGGATTCGAACCTGCGAAGCGTTAACTTGCTGGTTTTCAAGACCAGTGCCATCAACCACTCGGCCACCCTTCCACGTATTATTATAACATAAAAATAGCCCCTGAGGGCTATTTTTAGTGAACTATTGTTTTTTATAGCTCTGCGTGAAGTTTTTGGAACTTCTTGGACTTGCTGTCTAACTCGTCAAAGTCCTTCTCGGATGGCATATCTTTCTTACCAGACTCAATGTAATTCCTGAGTACGCCGACCAAGATAAATGGACGGACGAAGGTAGAGTGAAGGATAGACCAAATAATGATACCAGCTATGCCAGAGCAAACCCAAGTAAGTGTGACTGTGTCAGATACCCATGCTGGGATATCTTCGCCGACACGAATGATAGCCTCGCTGAGAGCAGTAAATGTATCTGGGAATGCGTTAAAGATTAGGAAGAAGATTCCGGTAAATACGCCACCAATCAAGATGAATGATAGGATGCTCATACCGAATACTCTACCCAGATTCTTGACTAAAGTCTTGCCATGCTTAAAGAATAGCACTGCACCTTCACAGGTAGCCTTAGTAGCTTTGACATCTTTGCGGTAAAATACCCAGCCCAGACAACAATCACAGAGGTAATCCACGATAGTATTAATGATGGCAGAAATAGTACTACCAATCGCGCCACCAGAATCGCCACCTACAGCCTCGCCTACAGCAGTGATGCCATTACCAATCTGACGGAATACGCCTTTGATTGCGCCGGTCACTACATAATAAGCAGCTACGGTAGAGAAGCGCTCCTTGACGATTTGCTTGCCAGCACCGATGACGTCATCTGGCAATTTGCCTTCGGCTACACCCTGAGTCATCATTGCAATCTGGCCAGCTTTGTAGCTAAATGCAAAGTAGTGTAGCACAATATACGTGCCAATACCGCCTACGATAGCGCCGACACCTAAACCAAGCAGACCTAGATTAGCGGTAGATTCTAGAATGAAGAATCCTGCCGTCGTACAGCCGACTAGGATGATTGTGGCCAAAATGTCCCACAACAGCCTGCGGATAGAAAACCCGATGGTCTTCTTATATATTTCTTTATTATCCAATGCCATTTTACTCCTTTCTCGGCATTACTATTATAAGTCTATTGTAGCATAAAAAATGAACGTTCCGACTGGGACCAATTCGCTTCGCGAATTGCTCTGCGGCTGGTTCGTCCCTGTCGGTACGATAACTACCAATAAAAATAGTTCCTTACAGGAACTTTTTTATTGGTAGTACCGACTGGGATCGAACCAGTGACCTTGGGCTTATGAGTCCCACGCTCTAACCAACTGAGCTACGGTACCACTCAAATTATTATAGCACGATAGGGCAAAATAGACAAATCACTCGTATTTTGTTATAATCAACTTATGAATAAAACTTCTAAAAAATCTGGTTTTACAATTATTGAATTAGTAGTGGTTATTGCCTTTGCTGCACTTGCAGTAATTCTCTTCTTTGTGCAAAAAATCAACATCGATGCAATGGACCGAGACAAGCAGCGCAAGACCGCCATCAACGCTATGTATTATGCATTGGAGGAAGGTTTCTTCGCTCAGAATAATTACTATCCAGAAACTATCACTCCAGAAAATCTCACTGTGGTTGATCCGAATCTCTTCACCGATCCTAGTGGCCGCATCCTGGGCGAGACCGGCTGTTCTTACACTTACGAAGCTGCCAATTGTTCTGATGGCCAGTGCAAAGAATACACACTTCGTGCCAATCTAGAAAAAGAAGACGATTTTATTAAAAAGAATCGTAATTAATAATATATTTTAATTAGCTTTGATTTCTGAGTCGCTCAAAGCGACATCATCTTCGTCTAGTAGCATTTGCTGACGACGTTTAGTCTTTTCTTTCTCCATGTGGACAAGGTGGGTAATCATGTCTAGTTCTTCTTTTGGTGTGTTGACATATTTGAATGTGTAAGTAGTCTCGTCGCCGACTGTAGACATACGAATTGTACCAAGTTTGAAAATGTGATCACCGATATTTTCCTGCTTGAATGAAACGTCTTCAATAGATAGAAGTTCAATGACGTTTACGGATTTAGAAAAAAGAGAATTAGTCTGGTGGTGAATCAAACGCTTGTTGGTAACATATAGACGGTTGTCTTTGTAGACCTTGGAGCCAATCAATGCAGAAATAGTAATAATACCAAATAATGCCAGAATAATAATATATAGATAAGACTTGGCAAAACCATTTAGCCCAGCCACAGTAGGCGAGCCAGCATTGCCAACCGCCAAAAAGACAATCGCGACTATCAGCGCGACATAACCTATACAAGCGGCTGCCCAGATAAAAACAAGACCGAGTCTTGAACGCTGGATAGCCAGCTCAACATACTCGTTCTCTTCTAAGCGCAATTCAGGGAAATCCTTAGCACTTCTCGCATGGTGGAGTTTGATTAGTTCCTGTTTCATCGGGGGCAAATCTCCTTATACATATTATAGCACAGATAGGCTAAATTTTCAAGCAAATTTCTTCAAGTGTTCCATTGCTTTAGGGGTGACCTTGCGGCCACGTGGTGTGCGTTCAATAAAGCCGATTTGGAGTAAATATGGTTCGTTGTAATCTTCAATCGTGGTGGCTTCGTCGCCAGTGAGTGCAGCAATAGTATTTAGCCCAACTGGACGATCACCATAGTTCTCTTCCATCAATTTCAACATATTACGATCAGCTGGGTCTAGGCCTAGCTCGTCTATTTCCATCAAATCAAGAGATTTCTGAGCGATTTCCTTATCAATGATACCATCGCCATTCACATCGGCATAATCACGCACGCGGCGCACCAAGCGGTTCGCGATACGCGGAGTACGACGCGAACGGGTAGCTAGCAAATTAACTGCATCAGGCTGAATCTTGGAATTGAGGATGTTAGCAGTACGGGCAACGATTTGCTCGATTTCGTCCTCTTTGTAATATTCTAGACGATGTAGCATGCCAAAACGATCACGCAGTGGCCCTGCGAGAGAGCCAGTCCTAGTGGTAGCACCAATCACGGTAAAATGCGGCAAATCCAAGCGCACCGAACGAGCAGCCGGGCCCTTGCCAATAGTAATGTCTAGTTTGAAATCTTCCATTGCGGAATAGAGCACTTCTTCTACGGCGCGACGCAAACGGTGAATCTCGTCAATGAACAATACATCGCCATCCTGGAGATTAGTCAGGATACTAGCTAGATCCCCAGCCCGCTCAATAGCCGGGCCAGAAGTGACTTTCAAATTAGCACCCATTTCGTGAGCAATCACATTTGCCATGGTAGTCTTGCCAAGTCCTGGAGGGCCATATAATAATATGTGGTCTAGAGTGGCGCTGGCGGCGATTTCTTTGTCGTCAGAAGCCTTGCGTTTTTTGACGGCATCGATAGCGATTTTGAGGTTCTTCTTCATGCGCTCTTGGCCAATGTATTCATCAAAATTAGTCGGACGCAGAGACTTTTCGATGATCTCTTCTTCTTTGTCTTCTTCTGAAACGGTCGTACTGACTACACGCTCAATTGCCATAGATATATTATATCATTGTTTTTTGTCATAAGATATGATAGAATAAAGGCATAAAGATCTTTCCATTGACACGTGGCGCCTTGCGCGTACCTTCCAGGACAAGCTCCTAGATAGATGGATAGACGACAGAAAGCCCTTCGGGGCTTTTCTGCTTTTTATCATGCTCATGCTTTCATTATTGTTTTTCGTGTGATTATATAGAATAATGAATCGTACCTCTAAGAAGAAAATTAAAGAATTCCAAATAACAGAACCACTAGACGAAAAAGACCCACCAAAGCCACATGAGAAAAAGGCTGCAAGAATCATTGCGCTTGAGTACCAATCTGATATATTATTCATCAGAAAAACAGACAGCTGTTCTCCAGATATCCTAATTAAAAGAACGAATGAAATATGGGAAATAAAAAGTCCGCTTGGTGACGGAAAGAGGACAATTGACAATAATCTTCGTGAGGCTTCCGATCAGGCGAAAAATGTTTTTCTCGATTTGAGCAGAATTAAAATGTCACAAGAAAAAGCAGTATCTAAAGCAAAGAATTTCGTCTATGGAAAATGGAAACATCGTTGCCATCTAAAAAGACTTCGGGTTATTCTGAAAAACGGCACCATTATTGACATAAAATAATCTGTTTGGTATAATAATGGTATAGAAAGATATTCAAGTTACTGGTGTATCAAGAATGTCTTTCTCTTTTTTATCTAGAAAACCATTGAAAATCCCCTGATCTCTCAGGGGATTTTCCAGATGCGCGTCCTTAATATAATATCATTTAAGTTTGGTCATATAAATAAACATTATAGAAAGGTTTTAAATTTACGCACACCTGATCACATTGTGACCGAAGTTAGTTATTTGTAGTAGCTGTGTAGACAATTGTGTCTGTATAGGTACCAGTTGCCTGGTTAGCAGCAGTAGAAACTGCATAGTAAACTTCTGTAGTTTCACCATCAGCACCTGCGGAGCCATCAGCCTTAATGCTTGCAGCAGAAGCAGTTGATGCAGGGACAGCAAGCCATGTAGATGCAGTTGAACCAACCTTATAGCCCCAAGCAGCAGAACCAGCTTCAATAGCATTATCACTTACGGTTCCAACAGCTGGAATAGAATTAGTTCCAGATACCAAGCTTGTATCAGTATCACCATCCTTCAAGGTGATAGTATAGCCATTGGCGTTAGTCCAAATCTTGATAGTTGATTTGAAATTAGCATCATCAGTTTTTGCTTGATTTGGAAGAATATTGGTCTTAGAGCCAGAGGTCTGAAGAGCTAATGGGTCATAAGCAGTACCAGCAGCCTGGCCACCATCTGTGCCGTAAGAATTAATCTCGGTTGCACCGCTAGGAGCATAGACATTTACTGGGCCGCTTGTTGATGCATCATCATTACCAGTAATAGTCATAGCGATAGCAGAATCAACAATTGCCTTAACCTGTACTTGACCGGCAACAGATTCAGCAAATGTTAATGCTGGAAGAGCAGCTACGCCGAGACCAGCAACAACGCCAGCAGCAGCAATAATTTTTGTAGATTTTTTGGACATAATTATATTTTCCTTTCGATTTTTATTGTTTTTATATTTATGACCTTTGTAAT
>JAFWEB010000057.1 GCA_017515925.1 Candidatus Saccharimonadota bacterium
GGCAAAATATGAAATCATTGACGCAGATTCGCGCGAGAAATGGGATAAATTCATCACTTCTCACCCGGAAGCAAATTTCCTACAATCTTGGGATTTTTATGAGTTCCATAAGAGTCGTGGTAATACCGTAGTTCGTCGTATTGCAATGGATGGAAAGAAAATCATTGCTGCCTTTGCTGGTGTGGTAGAAGCAGCCAAGCGCGGAAGACATCTGGCGATTGCAGGTGGACCAATTTTGGATTGGACTAATAAAACACTAGTCAAAGAAATTTTTGCCGATATGAAAAGCGAAGGCGAAAAGAATCACTGTGTTTTTGTGCGTGTACGCCCACAGTTGGAAAGAAGTGAAAAAGCGTTCAAGTTATTTGCAGATTTGGGTCTGAAAAAAGCGCCAACTTTTCTTTCGGTTGAATATGCTGCAATTCTTGATTTAAACAAAAGTGAAGAAGAAATTATCAAATGTATGCACCGCAGGATTCGCTACGCCGTGAACAATGCTCGCAACAAAGGTTTTACTATTGAGAAATCTCAAGACCCAAAAGACATCCACGAATTCTATAAAATTGAGTTAGCTACGGCCAAACGCCAAGAATTTGTGGCTTTTTCCGAGGACTTTTTAACTAAGCAATTTGCAGCTTTTGCCAAAAATAATGAAGCTGTACTTTATACAGCAAAATACGAAGGTCAAATCCTGGCTCAGAATTTTATGATTTTCTATGGCAACGAGGCATCCTACCACTATGCTGTCTCGACAGAGCTTGGGACTAAGATGTCTGGATCGCCAATTCTACACGTAGAGGCGATGCGAGATGCAAGGGAACGTGGAATCAAGCGCTACAATCTATGGGGGATTGTGGGTGAAGATGAGAAAAACCACCGTTTTTATGGGGTGTCTTTCTTTAAACGAGGTTTTGGCGGCGACGAACTAAAGTATCTCCCGGCACACGATTTGATTATTAGCCCAATAAAATATCAAAAAACCAAGCTGATTGAAACCGTTCGCAAGAAGATTCGCCACACTTAAGGCTTTGTGGTATAATTAGCATAAGAGTAATCCTGAAAGGAATTTTTATGGCTAAGAAAACAACAAAAAAGGCTAGTACAAAGCCCGCCTCTAGAAAAAGAGACAATTCAAACTCGATAGAAATGATTATCACCACAGTCCTCGGCATTGCCTGTATTGGTTTTGGTGGATTTGGTATTTTTACTGGAATTGAAAAAGTATCTACTTTAGCACTTATCGCAGGATATTTCTTGCTTGGTCTATCTATCGTCGATTTTATCGGACTTTTCAGAGCCAAGAAATCCAGTGGTAAATTTGCATTTTCTCTCATCAAAGCTGGGTCTGAGTTACTAATTGCAATCCTTGCCATCGTTAATAATGAGAACGGTATGACATGGCCTCTCACCTTACTTTCTGTCTATGTAATCGGCCAAGGCGTGCTCCAAGTAATGACGGCTCTAGCATTTATCTCAAACAAAACAGAGAGGTTTTTCTGGATCGTCTGCGGTGCTGTGGGGTGTTTGCTCGGTATTATCGCTCTCAATTCCGGAAGCCTAGCTGATAGAACTTCTTTCTTTAGAATCTTTTCAATCTACATGGCAATTTATGGCGTAACAAGCCTAGTCTCTTTGGTTTACAAGGTAAAGAAATAAGAGTATAATCTATCCAAGGAGAAATATGAACTATAAGACACCTACGAAGGCAATCATTACTGATGCTGGCTTTGCAAGCCGCTATTTGCCAATTACAAAGACTATTCCAAAAGCAATGCTTCCTCTTGGCAATCGTCCAATCATGCAACTCGTGGTTGAGGAATGTGTAGATGCAGGTATTGAAGAAATTATCATTGTTGCTACCCCAGAAGGCAGAAAGATTTATGACGATTACTTCCATGATGAATGCGAAAAAATCGAAGCGCTTCTCACCAAACAGGGCAAAGTAGAGCGTTTTGAGCCTGTCAAAAAGGTGCTAAATTTCCCAAAGATTACCGTGATCGAACAGGATCAGAGCTTGCCATATGGCAACGGTTCTCCTGTAGCTTCGGCACGTGAATTCATCAATGATGACGAAGCATTTATCGTAGCATATTCAGATGATGTAGTTTTCGGCGCTAGCGCAGTCAAAGATTTGATCGAAGCACACAAGGCTCACCCTGATGCTATGGCAATCATTGCTGCTCAGGAAATGCCACACGAAGAAATGAATAAATACGGCGCCATCAGTCTAAAAGATGAATCTGCTATGACACTAAAAGACATTATTGAAAAATCCGATGATGCCCCAAGTGATCTAGCTTCCTATGGTCGCTATCTTTTGACTCCAGAAGTATTCAAATACCTTGATCCAAAGAATATTGGCAAAGACGGTGAACTCTGGACTGTAGACGCTATTACGCGTATTGCAGAGACTGGTAATGTCTATGTAGAGAAAACCAAAGGTACTTGGATGACTACCGGTGATCCAAAGAATTATTTCTTGTCTCATCTCAAATATGTCAAAGAGTTTGAGGATTACTACAAAGATATAAAGAAGTTTGTAGCAGAGAACTAGGTTTTTTCTCTGGCATCCTGTTACTCACTCATTAGTATTCTGTTTTCCATTTTGTACTTGCTTTCCGCCTCGTCAAAATTAGCTCTAAGTTCCATAAAAATGAAATACTTCGTTTCATTTTTAAGGTA
>JAFWEB010000058.1 GCA_017515925.1 Candidatus Saccharimonadota bacterium
CTTTGTATTTCTTGCTCATCCATTTCGTTTAATTATAGCATAAACATTTTGAGTTATAAAGGATTAAAACCGATTTAACGCAGCCTTTCGCACGCTGTTTTACTAAACCTGGCAAGTTTCCTAGCATAGTATGGAATTTTGATTTTTTTGAAATGATCCGACTGCCCCCAATAAATGATTAACCCCGCAAATTCACCCTTATAAATTTGGAAAATTCGATTGATTTCTTCCTTTTTGTAATGTCTCCAACTTCGGCAGATTTCTGGTCGAAAAATATCCGCAATTTGCGCCAAGGGCAAGACATTTTTACAATGCGTGGATATCTCGTAATAATCACGATTTTTGTAGATAAAAAAGAGAACCTTCAGGAAAACAATTTCTAAATCCGGCTTGTCTCCCAACTCTATTTTTAATGATTTCAATTCGTCCATCATCCGGCTATTCATGTAACCAACTGCCTCGTCCATATCGGAATAATGGTTATAAAAAGTTGAGGGATTTACTTTGGCGCGCGTGCAGACTATGCTGGCTCGTAGCTTCATCATCTGACCTCGACGAACGAAGTTTTCTATTACTCCATTGAATCGATTCTGTGTGTTCTTATATCTCGGATCATCCACTCTTTTTACACGAGATTTCATTAAGATAAATTATATCACTTATGGTATAATAAGCTTATGTTTATGGTCGATTTGCTACAATGGTGGTATTTTAGAGGTTGGGGCGTTTTTGCTAGCGACCTAAAACACCGCTTGTCAGACTCACTCGACTTTTTCTCAATCGGTCAATTACTCAAAACTTTGTTCAAACCATACCGCCAAATATCCGCTAATAATCCAGGTTTTCTAGATCGTTTTATCTCTAGGCTAGTAGGATTTTTCACTAGATTATTTGTAATTATTTTTGGTGGCATTAGTATTTTGCTAGAATCCATCATCGGCATGGTGCTCGTGGTGATTTGGCCACTCTTGCCTTTTGCCATCATTATCGGAATAGCGCTAACAATTATGGGGGTAACAATCTAATGAATCTTGCTATCAAATATAATTCTATGCGCGCGAGAGAAGCTCGTCTTGGCAAGGTATTTGGCAAGAAACCTGTAATGCTCCTATGCTTATTATTAGCAATAGCGGGATTTGCATTTGGCGTCTATTTCATCATTTCAAAATCTGCTTTATCCTGGTCATGCTTTGCTGTGGCAATTTTCTTCTCTATGATTCTCTTTTGGACCAAAAAAGAACTCATTCCAGTCCCAGTCCACGACAGCAACGACATCAATGCACTTTTATCTAACAATGTCCTGGCCTATCTGCCGAAGAACCCTGGTCCAAAAGACCTTGCCGAGGTAGTCCAACATACCCATAGTGGCCAATTCCTGGCTGCACGCTATGGTATCGGCACTAAAATTCTGACCGAAATCGCCAAGCAGCTACCAGAAGATCCTCAACCAATTTTGCAAAACGCAGTCAAGATTTACCAAGGCACTCAGTCCGAAGAGATTCATGGTGCCGTGATTGCAGTGGCAATCATTTCTAGCCATCCAATGGGCGAAAGCATCTTGCGCCAAATGAGATTAGAAGTGACAGATTTGCTCGACGCAATTGTTTGGTTTAACTACATCAATGGCTTGGTCAAAGGTATGTCGCGTCGTCCGCACAGCGGCGGTATTGCTAGAGATCTAAACTTTGGCTACATTCCAACTTTGCAACGCTTTGGCCAAAATATTTCTACTTACGGCAAAGGCCACATCAAGACACAATTACATCTAGCTGGACACCGCGAAATCGTCTCGCAGATGATTCAGATTTTTTCTAACGACGGCCGACAAAATGTAGCATTAATC
>JAFWEB010000059.1 GCA_017515925.1 Candidatus Saccharimonadota bacterium
GAACTTGTAAGGTTTGGACTATTCCAATTTCGCTCGCCACTACTTTCGGAATCATTGGTTATTCTCTTTTCCTCAACCTACTAAGATGATTCAGTTCGGCTGGTTCCCGTCTCCTTACCCTATGTGTTCAGGCAAGTGCAATACGACATGACTCGTATTAGGTTTCCCCATTCGGAGATTCCCGGATCAAAGCTCGCTCTCAGCTCCCCGAGACTTATCGCAGAGTTCTACGTCCTTCATCGGTATTGATTGTCAAGGCATCCACTATTAGTGCCCTTGTAACCTTTTTATGCATTGACTTAACTAGCAATCGACGTTCAATCAATCGCTAGATCCGTCTACAATTTCTGTTGTCAAATTGTTAATCGGAAATTAGACTGCTTGGCAGTTCCAAAGAATGGAAATATACCTCGCTTAGATTTCCTCACTTTTTAGACAGAGGTAACTATCAGTTACTTGCTTAACTTCCCCTAGTATATCGCACTTTCTCAAATAATGCAATACTTTTTTTGGACTTTTTTCCACAATTTCTATATAAGCTCTTTTAGATGTCTATGTACATCTTCTTTGTCTAGCGCAATTAACCTCATTCTAGAGGCAATTTCTCCCTTAGAAACATCTATTGCGCGACGTAAAGCTGGATCGTTTAGCATTGGCGCCACAAAATCATTATATTTGTCGGATTCTTCCTTGGTTTTGATACTGCTGGCTAGAACTTTGATGTAGTCCTCTAACATTTTATCCCCTGTTAACTGCTTGACGTAATCCCAGTTTTCCAAAATCCAATCAAAAGCTAGCTGGTGCGTGTAATAATTTCGGAGCATAAATGCCAAGAGATAAATATGGTCTTGTGGGCGCACCACCTCTGGTTTTTTCAGAAGTTTTGCCAAATCTTTACCATGATCCTTGGTGCTAGCTAGCACATAGAGCAAATCTTCTTTTATCTCTGGAGAATGCTCTTTTTTATACATATCAACGAAATCTGAGAAGACTTTTTCATCTGTTTCACGCATTTTGGCGCGCATGATTGCTTGGCGCATCTCTGGATCTAGCTCGGCCAAATTCTTCTTATACATCTTGGCTAGAGCCTTGTTCACCTCTTTATCTTTACAGAAGTAAGAATTTGCAATAATAAGGGCGCGGAGTTTTATTTCGTCGTCACTATCACCTTCACGCGTAACTAGGCCTAGGCGGTCTTTCTGCTCCTCTATAGTCTGAGCGACATATTTCAACAAATCATCATAATCTTCGTCTTCTGGGCTATAGAATAGCTTGATATTGCCAAATACACCGGAAATCATCTCCCAGATACGGTAATTTTTCTCTTTTTTAAACTTTGGTGGGAGGTCTAACAGAGAAGCGGAAGACACCAGGGAGGTCTTGGCTAAGAAAATTCGATCAATAAAGAGGCGAAGTTTCTGCTCCAGAGAGAGCTTAGAAAAATGCGCCATTTTATCGGCAAATTCGTCCGAGGCAAGATTGATCAGATAATGTCCAGACATATCATCTGTTACCTCTGGGATTTCCCATTTGGTATCATCTGTTGCCCCTGTGATTAGGAATCTCTGCTGGTTTTCATCAGTGATTACAGGGTATCCCGGCTGCAAAATCCAGGTATCCATGAATTTTTTAACATCAAAATCGGCATAAGGCTGCATTGCTGCCCAGAGGTCGTCTCCAGAGGTATTAGAATAGGCGTGAGCCTTGAAATAATCTCTCATTCCCTGATAGAAATTCTTTTCTCCGAGTAAACGATAGAGCCAAAGCATCAATCTGGCACCCTTGGCATAGACAATTGCGCCATCAAACAGGGTGGCAATCTCCTCTGGATCATTTACTTCTTGCTGAACAGCCTGCACTCCTGGCAAACAATCTCGGCTGAGCGCTGCAAAACATTCACCAGTATAAAAATCTTCAAAAATCTTGTAGCTAGGATATATTGCGTCCACACAGACATATTGCATCATATTGGCAAAACTCTCATTTAGCCAGAGATTATCCCACCATTTCATCGTCACTAAGTTGCCAAACCACTGATGAGCTAGCTCATGCGCGATCACTGTGGACACATATTCTCTGTTCTCGTGAGTGGATTCCTTATCTATCAAAAGGCATGATTCGCGATAAGTGACTAGGCCCCAGTTTTCCATTGCACCAGCTTCAAAATCTGGAATTGCCACCTGATCTAGCTTCTCTAGAGGGTATTTGCCGAATTTCTCACTATAAAAATCTAGAGATTTAGTAGCTACATCATTGGCATAAGTCAGACAAGTAGCAGGGTGATTAAGCGTGCAATAAGTGGTGACTTTGATGCCTTTTGCTGAGGTCTTGGATTTCTTGTGGAAACGGCCAATACAAAATGCCAAGAGATAAGTGGACATTCTAGGAGTAGTTTCAAAAGTTACAATTTTCTTCTTGACTTTGGTATCAATATTTACACCTTTGCTAGGGTCTATATCAGGATTAACAGATTCGTATTCTAATACGCGATCCTCTTTGGCAGGCATATTAGAGATTATTGTATCCTCTGTATCAGGAGTGATAATTTTAAGATCAAAGGTTGCCTTGGCCTCTGGCTCGTCAATACATGGGAAACATTCTCTGGCATAATGACTCTCAAACTGAGTAGAAACTAAGCGCTCTAGATGAGGCTTTTTCTCGCCTTCTTCTTGACATTCGTAGGTAGAAAGATAGCAACCATTCATGTTTTTGCTAAGGATGAAGGTGTATTTGACGGCGATTTTGACCTTAGAATTTGTATTATTTTTTCTAGCAATTGTCAGCTCGTCATCCAAAAGATTAAAAGCAGATTTTTCACCATCTATCTCCACCTCTGTAATTTTCAGATTTTTGGCGTGCAATCGGATTTTGTCTTGATGTGGAACACCGGTGATCTCAACATGACCAAAGACTTTTTCGGTGGTTTTGTTGATATTTAACTGAATAAAGTAGTTTTCTGGGGTGAATTGCTCTAATAATCTTTCCATGGTTCTATTATAACAGATACAAAAAGCTAGAGACACATCATTATTGCGACAATGCTCAGCCCAAGGTTTAAAATAGATAGAAGAAGAGAACTCACCAGAGAAGAATCACGGTTTTTAATATATTTCTTAACTTGATCTATACAGACGGTGACAGCCGCTATTACGCTAATAATAATCGGCAAGACTACTACTAATGCTGCAGCATCGGCATGTTGCAAATTATTTCGCTGGCTAAAAGCATAGATACCAAAACTAATATTGACCAATATCATAACAACCAATCCGCCTAGTGGATTTTTCTTTTTGCTCTCCAAACTCTTAGTTAATTCCTCAGTAGAGCTAAATGGTCCTGCCATATTTTTATCGTTTTCTGCATCTTCTATAGCTTTATATGTTTCTTTGTTTGGCTCGTTTAGCATTTCTATCTCCAAAAAATATGCTTATGAGGTAATTATACCATACCCCTCCCCGCAATATTTGTTATCCTTATGCTTGCCTTATCTTATCTCCCCTGATACAATCCTAGGAAACAGAGGTAATATGTACATTCATGAAGAAATCATTTAGAAATATTCAACCTGGTCACGGAACAATCCATTACGAACAAAATACAAAGAAAGAACGCGCTGATAAGATCAAAGAATACAAAGAAGCTGAACGTCTATTAAGAGAAGTTGGTGGTAACTTTTTGATTCTTCGTGAGTCTAGAAAACAAGGCATCTCTACCCCTGATATTTCACGAAATAAAACTGAATACATTGAAATCAAACACCCCGACTCTTTAGTCGCACTAGACACTCGCCTACGCCAAGGGATAATGCAGCTTCTCTACGAAAAGAACCAAATCAGCAGCTCATCTCTTAAGGTATTAATTCTAATCTTAGGCAAGAAAATGCGTCATGTTTCAGATGCTAAAATAAGGCAAATTGTAAATCAACGGTTAAAAGAAGTCTGGAAATGCGAACTCGATCTGATAATCATCCGAAATGGCAATAAAAAGTTGGAGATCTACCCTTAGCCCCATCAAGAAACCCCCACATCTCGCAATTACGTCGAAATGTTGGGGGGCTGTACTCCTATTTTATCTCTTTTTCAGATAATCGTCAACCATTATTCCAAAATCGCTTTGATGCGCCTAATTCCAGCAGCGCTAGATTCTTCTTTTTTGAGCTTGAAATGTCCCAGCACCCCGGTATGTTCTACATGTGGGCCGCCGCAAATCTCACGTGAGATAGGCTTGTCAAAGTCGCCAATAGTGTAAACTTTCACTTTGTCATCATATTTTTCCCAGAACATACCCTCGGCTTTTAGCTCATCGCGGGCATATTCCTTGTCATAAGTATCAAACACCACTGGCAAATCCGCCTTGATCCATTCATTCACCTGGTCTTCTACGGCCTGTTTCTGCTCTGGAGTGAGCTTGTTGTCATAATTAAAATCTAGGCGCATCCTCTCTGGAGTAATATTGGAGCCTTTTTGGTAAATATCCTTATCTACAATCTTCTTCAGCGCAGCAAGCGTGAGGTGTGTAGCAGTGTGATATTTGGTACTCATCTCGCCGTGATCTTCTAGACCACCCTTGAACATGCCCTTACTGGCGGTTTTGCTGCGTTCGCGTTGCTCGGCTAGGGCTTTGTCAAATTCTTCCTTATAATTATCAGATAGCTTGATATTCTGGCGGTAAGCTTCCTCTACAGAAACCTCAAATGGGAAGCCATAAGTATCCTGCAACTTGAACAAATCTACCCCTGTCAAAATGCCATCTTCGTCTTGGCCGACCATCTTGTGCATTTCCTTCAAGCCTTTGTTCAAAGTCTGGCGAAAAGCTCTTTCTTCCTTTTCTAGTACTGCCACGGCGTCTTCGCGAGTGGTGAGAATGCTATCTGGGAGATCTTTGTAATTTTCGGCAATAATCGGGATGATTTCTGGAATGAAATCCTGTGCAATACCGAGATCTAGCGCCTTCAAAATAGCACGGCGAATCAAACGGCGCAGAGCATAACCCTGCTGCTTGTTGCTAGGCTTTAGCCCCTGAGCAGAAAGCAAATATGCGCCACGCAAATGATCGGCAATAATGCGCATTTCGTCGGTGTTATTATCGTATTTTTTGCCAGAAATTTCCTCAATTTTATCAATAATTGGCTTGAGCAAGCTAATCTTGAATACATCAAAACTATCGATAGAGGCTGCAGTAATACGCTCTAGTCCCCCACCAAAGTCGACATTTTTATGAGTTAGCTCGGAGAAAGTACCATCTTCGTTTCTCTTGTATTGCATGAAAACTTGGTTGCCAATCTCCATAAAACGCGCGCCATCAGAGGCCGGATGAGCCTTGCCGTAGCGCTCTATGTCTTGCTTGTCTTCGCCAAAATCGTAGAAAACCTCGCTATCTGGACCACAAGGGTCGCCAATAGGGGTGGTATCAATGCCGCCACCGCGAGACCACCAGTTTTCGTGATCGTCATAGAAGAAGATGTGCTCACCTTCTTTAATACCGCGCTTGTCGCCATCCTCGGCAGAGCCAATTTCGGCAATTTTAGCATCAATTCCAGCTTCTTTAAATACCTTTTTCCAGATATCAGCAGCCTCGGTGTCTTTTGGAATGCCGTATTTTTCATTTCCGATAAAGCAAGTGACATAAATCTTGTTTGGGTCTAGCCCAACTACCTTGGTCAAGAATTCAAAAAATCCGCGAATCTGTTCTTCTTTGAAATAATCACCCAGCGACCAGTTACCAAGCATCTCAAAAACTGTAGTATGTCTAGGATCACCGACATCCTCTATATCTTGTAGGCGCATCGAAGGCTGAGAATCAGTTAGCCTCTTGCCCTCTGGATGTGGCTGGCCAAGAAGATATGGTAAAAGTGGCTGCATACCAGAGCCAGTAAACAGAGTAGTAGGGTCATTTTCCAATACCAGTGGAGCTGGTGGGATAACCTTGTGACCTCTTTTTTCTTGAAATTCTAAGAATTTTTGACGGATTTCACTTGCATTCATAGGTTAGATTATATCACAACAGATAACAGAGATGAATATTGACTTTTCGGGTGATAATGTTTTAATATTAATTCTATTGCTTTTATTCTTATTTTGAGGTATAATAAAGAGTAGAAACGTAGTTTTTTGTGGGCCAATTAATTATAAGGGGTCTTTCAAAAGTTTAGTACTTTTTACAAGGAGGTGTTTCCAATGAGAACACGGAGAATTTTATCTGTTATTTTAGCATTTGCGGTGATTACCACCACGGCACTGTTGCTCTTTCCGAGGAGCGCAAACGCAGGGACTAGCTATTACTACACAACCGACCCTTGTGCCGGTCCGATAGTAATCAACGGGGTAATTTATCACCCTAGTTGCAGTATTCCGGCAGGTAATACCACTGTAACGCAGCAGTATTATGTGCCTGGAACATCAACCACAACGCCGATCAAAACAATCCAGCAGAAGCCAGTAGTTCAGCAACCTATCTACCAGCAGCCGATCTATCAACAGCCGGTTTACCAGCAGCCAACGAGACCTAGTTGCAATTACAACTATCTGCCGCCGGACGATATTCTTTCCCCTTATTACGGAAAGAAGGTGAATTACACCCAGCCTAGCTGCCAGACGACTCCTCAGCTACCCAGCCCTTCGCCTAGCTCTTCCAAGACTACGGCATACAACGGCAACGGATTGCAGAGCGAGACAGATCGTTTGTCTAACGACATTATCTGGTACGGCAACGAACGCGGATGGCGTTATGAAACGAAGACAGTGAGTAGCGCAGATTATTTCATCACCCGCCGGATCACATTCAGTAACAACAGGGCTATCCTGTATGTGGACCAGCAGACTGCAAAGACCGATTACAACGGTAACTTTGCCACGGCTTGGTGGGTAAATGGCACACAGACTAGCGAAAGTGAAGTTAGGTGGATGATATCCAACTACTGTTCAAGGTAAGCAAAAAACAGATAAGCACATTAGAAAAATGGCGGCCAGTTTGGTCGCCTTTTTCATGCCTTTTTGACTAGATTTAGGCGATAATTCCGCCACCCAAACATTCTTCGCCACTATAGAACACTACTGATTGTCCGGCAGCTGGTTTTTTAACTTCTTGAGCAAACTCACACTTGATTTTCTGTGATTTCGTGTCATAATTAGTAAGCTTTGCTGGAATCAGCGGTGCGCGATGACGAAGTCGCACCTGAATTTCAGTATTTTTTTCAATCTCCTCGGTCTTGCCACCCCTGATAAATACCTCTTTTAGCGCGAGTTCCTTGGTCCAGAGTTCGGCGCTATTGAGATTGCGCGAGACATAGACAATATTCTTTTCCAAATCCTTTTTTACCACATAATAAGGTAAACCGCCGCCAACTTTTAGCCCGTGACGCTGGCCAACAGTGTAAAAAACCGCGCCTTCGTGCATGCCTAATTTCTCGTCCGTATTTTCGTCGCGGATCTCTCCGGGTTTTGCGTCAATATATTCTTTCAAAAAGTCTTTCATTCCCACTTCACCGACAAAACACACCCCCATGGATTCTTTTTTATAGGCATTATCCAGGCCTTTTTCGGCAGCAAGTGCCTTCACCTCTGTTTTTAGCATATCGCCAACTGGGAAAATGGTCTTTTTCAA
>JAFWEB010000060.1 GCA_017515925.1 Candidatus Saccharimonadota bacterium
AAACTTAGAGGAAAATTCAACTACTTCCGCCTTAGTTAAACCATTGCCTCTAGATATCGCAATGAACGATCTGAACAAAAATGAGAAGTACGCATATTTAGACAATTCTCTACCGACCAATACTTATAGCCCGAAACATATTGAAGCCGGCGACGTGATGCTATTTGGAGATAACTGTCTCGTAATCTTCTACGAATCATTCGACACAAGTTATAGCTACTCAAAGATTGGGCATATTAACAATTTGCCAAGCCTAGATGATGGAAATATCTCAATAAGTATTGACGTGAAATAAAAATGAGCGAGAAAAGACAAGCGAATATAGTAGTGAAATATATTAAATCTGAATATGGAGCGAATCCAGAATTCTTATGGCCCGGACGTTACCCTGGCTATGCAGTTTTTCGTCATGGCAATAATCGTAAATGGTTTGCGCTAGTTGCGACTATATCCAGCAAGAGTCTGGGGCTAAAAGAAGATAAAGCAATCGACGTTATCAATCTCAAGTTCGATAAAAATCAGACTTATGATTTTGCTGAGACAAACGACCATGTTTTTCCAGCTTATCATATGAATAAAAATAATTGGATTACGGTTGTTTTGGATGATGGGATTTCGGATGGGATGGTGTTTGAGTTGATTAGAAAGAGCTATTTGCTGACGAATAAATAGAGGTTGTGTTTTGTGGCGATGGGTTTAATATGACTGGATCCATGGCGCGGACGGAAGAGGGAATTAAAAAGCTGGATGATATAATATAAATAGTAAACAAGGACTTATTATGCCAAGACCACGCAACAACCAGGATTTATTAAAAGCTGGCGAAGAGTACTACGCTAAGCTAATCGAAATGGCTGATTCAATGAGCGAGAAAGAAATGAACACCGAGTTCGACTTCTCCGGCGATCCATCGAAAAAAGAACGCCACTGGGGACGCGACAAGAATCTACGCGATATTTGGGTACATTTATATGAATGGCACCGCATGCTATTAGAATTTGTGGATACGAATCTGAATAAAGGCGGTAATGCACCATTCTTGCCAGAACCATACACTTGGAAGACTTACGGCGATATGAACGTCGAATACTGGAAAAAACATCAAAAGACTTCTCTCGAAGAGGCAAGAAAAATGTTTGAAAAATCCCACAAAGACGTCATGAAGTTAGCCGAAAGCCTGAGTGAAGAACAACTATTTACAAAAGGTATGTATCCTTGGGTTGGCGGTTCTGTGCTCGGCTCATATTTCGTTAGTTGCTTATCTTCCCATTACGACTGGGCGATGAAGAAGCTCAAAGCGCATAAAAAGAATTGTGGGAAATAAGACAACGTATAGCATGTTATAATTCAACTATGAAAACTTTATTTATATATTACTCCCTTACAGGAAGTGGCGATAGAGTCGCTGAGGAGCTCAAAAAACGAGGCTATGAAATTAGAAAAGTAAAAAGCAAAATTAAATACCCAAAAAGTTTATTGCCACTCATGGCAAAAGGTGGCTACCGCGCTCTTACTAATAAAAAAGACCCGCTTGAAGATTTTGATACTGATATTGTGAAATATGACAAAATTGTCATTGGCTCTCCAGTTTGGGATGATCGTCTAGCTCCAGCTACTAACGCCGTTCTAGACAAGTTGGATTTAAAAGACAAAGATGTCTCCTTTATTTTATGCAGTGGCAGCGGCCAAGCAGAGAAGGCCACTGAAAAAATCAAGGATCTCTATAATAAAGAGCCAATCATTTTAAAATCTCCCAAAAAATATCCCAAAGAATTAGAAAAACTCAAAAAACTCTAAACGGTAGACAAAGGATTATCATGGAACAAACTATTTGTCAAAGCTGTGCAATGCCACTGACCTCAGAAGATATGTACTCTACTGAAAAAGATGGCAGTATCAATAAGGACTATTGTAAGTGGTGCTATAAAAATGGCGAATTTATAGATAAAGTTTCTATGGAAGAATATATAAAGATGTGCTCAAAGTTTGGCGAACAGGCCGGTATGACAAATGAGCAAATGAAAGAATACTGCACGAATGTTTTCCCAACACTCAAAAGATGGAAGAAAGCGTAATATGGCAAGCACCAAAGAATACGCGATTTTATCTTAGAACAATTGTCGGAAGCGCCGAACATTACCTGTCGGCCGATGATGGGTGAGTTCTTGCTTTATTCTGCCGGCGTCCTATTTGGTGGCATTTATGATGACCATTTGTTAGTAAAAATTGTTCCAGAAAACAAACAATATAAGATGACTGAAGAAATTCCATACGATGGCGCGAAACCGATGTATCTAGCTGAGAATGTAGATGATAAGGGAAAACTAGTGGAGATAGTCGGGAGGACGGTGGAAGGATTGAGATAAAAATTATTGTGCTGCAGCCCAATCACGTATCCTTTTATTTCTCTTTTCAGAAAAAATTATCTCGTCGTCTATAAAGTTCAAGTACTGTTCGACTGTTTTTGGCATGGGGTTTTCATTTTTGAAATTATCATTTTCTATCCAAAATAATACGCGATCATAATTACCAGTAACTAAATCTTGGAAAAAGAAATAGTCAACGAATCCTTTGAAATCTACAAATAATTTAAAAAAGTTAGCATCGTTTTTTAGGACATCATATAGAGGGCTCTCATCGTTATTGTAAAATCGCCTAATGCATTCCAGAGTGAGATCTAATCTGTCGCAAATATACTTGTTGCAGCCTTTTGATTGGTTGATACTATTACTATGTTTAGGAAAAATGGTTGTCGCACCGATCGTATATAGTTTTTTGACGTAGCCTTCTACAAATAAAGGGTAATTATCGACATATTCTTCAACTTCTTTTAGTAAAATATAGTTGCGTTTATACCTAAAACTAACTAATATTGAATCACTCCCGAAACGATAGTTTTTCCATGTGAGATAGTTGTATTTATTGCCATTTTTTAACTCCATTTTTTCGCCACATGGTAATTCCTTGCTCCAAAGAAATTGGTGATATTTCTGCAGTAGTGGACTTTCTATGTCAGGATCACTACTTCCAGCGCCAAGGCCTCCATTATTCTCCCAGAAATTATCCCAAAACCCATCCGTGTCATCTGCGAAATTTAAAGAAGTATCTATAATCATATTTTCATTATAGCACGAAGGTCCGGGTGGGTCGGCGTCTGTGTGAATTCCGAGGCATACATATACAGGTAAAGAGATTCGAACTTTTAAGAAAATATAGCTTAACTAGGGCCATAGAGACCCAAAACAATAACAACGAAAAAATAAAAGAAATACAATGTCAATGATGTAAAGATACTTTTAAAACTATGATAAAATAGTAATATGGAGAATGAAAAGCTTTACTTTTCCGTAAAGGACACAATAGGCGGAGAGCAGGTTACACCGGAGAATGTTCCATTGAAGCTGATAATCGAATTGGCTGATGCAATGAACCGCTTTATTTATGGTAAGGCAAAATCGACAGGCGAAGTGTCGGTCTCAATCAAAAAAGGTTCTTTTGCGATTGTGGCACCAGCTTCACCAATTACACAAAGTGCAATAAATGATTATCGAATCGTGAAGAAGACTGGAGCCTTGGATAATATCGATTCGATTCGTGCAAGAATAATTAGAGACTTGCAAGTTAAAGCTCAAAAAGACGAGAATAGAATATATGAAATTTCCGATAAAGAAGATATTGATACTGATAACCATCATGATGTTCTAGTGATATCAAAAGAAACCGACTATAGAACAATAAGGACAGATCAGTGGGTTCCAACAGAAACATATATGTATGGTATGGTAGTAGATATAGGCGGCAAAACAAAAACAAATGTTCATCTAGTTTTGGAAAATGGCGACACAATTGTGTTAAATGCCGATTCGAAGCAAATTGAAGAAGACGAAATTAATCGTGTATATCGTAAACAGCTTGTAAAAGTTACGGCTGAACAGAATTTAGAAACTAAAAAATACAGAAACGAACATCTCTCGGATTTTGTGGAATATGAGCCAAAATTCGATGAAGAACAATTTAATGAAATATCAAAAAAAGTTCAGCATTCGTGGGCAGATGTTCCGGACGTTTTGGCGTGGGTAGAAAACATGCGAGGAAATTATGCCCAAAAAGTCTAAGCAAGCAGTTTTCATAGATACCAGTTTTCTTATTACGATTTTTGATAGCTCTAGGAAAAACCATGAAAATGCAAAGAGATATTATCAATTTTTTATTGATAATTCGATTGATATGTATTTGTCGACAATTGTAATATCCGAATATCAGCAAAAAGGAGATATTCAGGACATATTAAAAACTAATTGTTTTATACCGTGTAATTTTAATGTTGGAGATGGAATTGTGGCTGGAGATTTTGCAAGCTTCTTAAGCGGTGATCGCGAGAAAAATACAAGAGAAGCCACAAAAGATGACATGAAAATCCTTGCCCAATGCGCTAATAACGAAATTGATTTTATTGCCACCGAGGATAAATCTACTTTAGCGAAATATTGTCGCAAGCTAGTCGATAATGGTAAGCTAAACACCCAAGTAATAACTGCTGATAAATTTGATTTAAGCATCTTTCGTAGTGGCCAGACATCATTACTTGATTTACTAGAACAGTAATTAATAAATTGAAACGCCACCCATTCAAGAAAGTAAAACCCGGCGAACCGATTCGCTGCAAGCGGGTGGGAAGGTGTCTTGCTTCGCAAATGGGTGGGTCGGCATCCGGGTGGGAACCGATTTGCTTTACAAATCGCATTCGGGCGTCGCTTCGGAAGAAAACGAGCAAGCTAGTTTTCTTCACTCAGCTCCTACGAGGATCGAACCCTTCGGGTTTGCTCTCCCACCCTCTAATCAGAATTATTGAATTAAAAAACCACCCGAAAGGGTGTTTTTAAATTCAATGGTGATCCGGGTGGGACTCGAACCCACGACACCAAGCTTAAGAGGCTCGTGCTCTAACCAGCTGAGCTACCGGACCAAATTGTTAATTCCAGCTTTTTTACGCTCAGCTGGCTAGAGCGTGCTCTGTTATGATTTGTCTCGGTGCTCCGCACCTCAAACAGGAGCTGAGCTACCGGACCAGGACGTCAAAATAAACGTACATATATTATATCACTTATCGCGGAAAAAATAAAGCCCAAAATCCAAGGCATAAAAAATGCGGGGCTAGGAAAGCCCCGCGGTGCTATTTGTCGAGTAAAAAACTCTTGTTAATAGTTACTAGATTGAAGATACTGGATTAATATTCATCGCCTGCAAGGTATTCTTCCAGGCAGATGCCGTTGTCCATTATTTTGTGAGCAATTTCTTTGCTGCCCACGAAACGGATTTCGAAACTTTTGCCCTCGATTCCGGTGATGTCAGCCTTATCCTCAGGATAGCGAACGATAAATCCGTAATCAGCAAGTTTGCCGAAAACGGTCTTGAATTCGTCTATCTTTTCCCATCTTTCTGGTGAAGCAGAATACCACTCATAGTTTTCGCCATCCTCGCTGAACCACATCACTACATCGAGTAATAATCCGGTGTGGTGCTCGCTATTGCCGGGATCGTTTGCCCAAGTGATATTCGAGTCGCCAGAAGCATAGAGCTCCTGCAGGAATTTCTGATCTTCTGCGGTACGATATCCATCGTATAATTGAAGATTGATTCCATCATTCTCGCGAAGATCTCTTTGTAGCATTGTGAAAGCTAAAAATGTGGCTTTTTCTACTGCCATCACATCGCCGTCTACAGCATTTACTGTGAAAACGAGGTCTTTTTGCAGATCCTTGTTATAATCCCCGTCAAAATCGTAGGGATTGTCCTTGTTGACTACGATTAGGTAATCGCGGCCAGGGATTGTGATTTCGTCAACATCGTGCGGAGTCTTATAAATCGACTCATACTTCGGAGCTTCCGCAGCATTGTCGCCATCGCTTGTCTTGATTGAATCGCTGGGGAGATTCAGATTAATATTCAAATTCTGCTTCTCGCCCGGCACGGGATTGACATTGATATTGCCATCGTCATCCGTAGTAACGGTATAGCTGCATCCTGCTAACATAGCTGAAAACATTAAAAATATCAACAAAATACTCAAATATCTTCTCATACGAACACCTCCTATGGTTTGTAAAAGGACAAATAGCTATCTTTATATTATAGCACACTTTTAGCAAAAAATCAAGGGGTGAGCGGCGTAGGAGATTTTCTCTATTTTGCCCTTGAATTTTTTCCGATTTCTTGGTATAATCTATCACAAGTGTTAATATAAAGGTTAAATTATGAGTTTTTCTATTCTAAAGAAAATTGGTGACGAACAGAAGAAAAAGGCTGTTGTTGATGTTCGTTCCGGTGACACAGTTAAGGTCACACAGAAAATTAAGGAAGGTGATAAATCCCGTCTACAGGTATTCGAAGGTGTCGTTATTCGCACCGATCGCAAGGATTCTCACACTGCACGCATTACAGTTCGCAAGATTGCATCTGGTGTTGGCGTAGAGAAATCATTCCTCATTCACAGCCCATTAGTAGAGAAGATTGAGATTGTTAAGCGTTCTAAGGTTCGCCGCAAGAATCTAACTTATCTTCGTGATCGTTCTGGTAAATCCGCTCGTCTTGCTAACAAAGATTTTGATCGCAGCGCAGTAAACGAAATCGAAATCCCAGGCGAAGACGAAGTTGCAGAATCTGCCGAAACTGCAGAGCCAGCTCCAGCAGAAGTTGTCGCTCCAAAAGAGGAAAAAGCAGAAGAGCCTGCAAAAGAAGAAAAACCAGCTGAAGAAAAGGCTGAATAATTTACCTAGATAATAAAAATGACAAAGAGACTTGAAAACCAAGTCTCTTTTTCTTGTTTTGCTAGGTTTACATATATAATATATGTATGACAATTTTGGGAATTGACGAAGTAGGTCGTGGGCCGTGGGCTGGGCCGCTAGTGATAGGTGCGGTGGTTTTGCCGGTAGGGCTAAAATTCGAATGGGTGGATTTACTTGCTGATTCCAAAAAACTGACCGAGAAAAAACGCGAAAAGCTAAGTAGCGAAATCTTGAGCAAAGAAGCGCGAGAGGCTGGAGTGCTAACCGGACTTGGTTGGGTGCCGGCGGAAGAATTAGACGAAATAGGACTGAGCAATGCGCTGAAGCTTGCAGCGCGCCGCGCAGTCGGAAATTTGCTGGAGACAAGTGATGGAAAATCCGCATCATTTTCGGAGATTATTATCGACGGTACGCAGAATTTTTTAGTCGGCACGGAATATGAAACATTAGTCTCTGTCTTGCCAAAAGCTGATGCAAAAATTCGCGAAGTCTCCGCGGCGAGTATCATTGCAAAAGTTGCGCGTGATAATTATATGAAAGATCTCGCAACCAAATACCCGGAATATGGTTTTGAAAAACATGTGGGCTATGGCACCGCAGCGCATAAAACGGCGCTGGAAGAATTTGGTCCATGTCCAGAGCATCGCAGGAGTTTTCGTCCGGTGGCGGAAATTGAGGGAATTACTACCAAGCAAATTGGCGACTGTGCCGAAACGATCGTAGCGGATTATCTGAAATCACAAGGTCACAAAATTTTGGCAAGAAATTATAAAACTAAGTATTATGAAATCGATATTGTTTCCGCAACTAAGGATACAATTTATTTCACAGAAGTAAAATATCGCAAAAACGCCGCACACGGTAATCCGTTGGAATGTATAGATCAGAAAAAACAAAAACAAATGGCTTTTGCGGCGGAATGTTTCACGCAAAGTTTGGCGCAAAAACTTGGACGAAATATCGACACATTGCCAAAAAGGAAGCTGGCTGCGGCGTCCGTTAGTGGTGCAAAATATCAGCTGGAAAAATGGTTTGAAATCGATTAACTTATGCTTGCTTTTTCTCTGTAAAACGTTTATAATAGTACCACTATGTTCAGACTGCTAAAGAATCTCACTAAGAGAGATATTGCTTTGATTTTGCTCGTGGTGATTTTGATTTGTTTACAAGTTTGGCTCGACCTAAAAATGCCGGATTACATGTCGGAAATCACCCGCCTAGTCCAGACCGAAGGTTCCGAAATGGTCGAGATTCTAAAAAACGGTGGATTGATGATGGCTTGTGCGCTTGGTAGCCTAGCTAGTATGGCGTTTGTGGGATATCTAGTTGCTAATATTTCCGCTAATTTTTCCAAATCCGTCCGCAAAAAACTATTCTCAAAAGTAGAAGCACTCGGCATGGGCGAAGTCAAAAAATTCTCCATCGCCAGCCTTATTACTCGCACTACTAATGACATTACCCAGGTGCAAATGTTCTTGTCATTTGGTATGCAGATGCTGATCAAAGCACCACTCACGGCAGTCTGGGCCATTACCAAAATCCTGGACAAATCTTGGGAGTGGAGCACAGCGACTGCGCTAGCGGTAGTACTATTGCTATCACTCGTTGTAGTGATTATGGTGATTGTAGTTCCACGTTTCAAGTTGATTCAAAAAATGACCGACCGGCTCAATGGTGTGACTCGCGAAAACATGACGGGCATTCGTGTGGTGCGTGCTTTCAACGCCGAAAAATATGAAGAGAAAAAATTTGCCAAGGCTAATAAAGAACTGACCGATACCCAGGTATTTAGCCAAAAAGCTCTGTCGCTTTTCTCGCCGATTATTTTCTTTACTATGCATTTTCTCACACTTACAGTCTATGTAGTTGGTGCATATCTGATCGACCACGCCGGCGCTATGGACAAGCTGACAATTTTCTCCAATATGGTTGTTTTCTCTTCCTACGCGACACAAGTGATTATGTCGTTCTTGATGCTGGCAGTGATTTTTATGATGGTGCCACGCGCACAAGTTTCTGCCGTGCGTATTAATGAAGTGATGGATACGGAACTCAGCATCAAAGAAGGCGAGCGAGATGTAGCAGATGCTCCAGAAACTGGCACCGTAGAATTTAGGAATGTGAGTTTCAAATATCCTGATGCAGAGGATTATGTGATTCAAGGAATATCATTCAAAGCAGAGCGGGGGCAGACTATCGCTTTTATCGGCTCAACCGGCTCTGGTAAATCCACACTAATTAATCTGGTTCCGCGCTTTTACGATGCGACCGAGGGAGAAGTCTTGGTGGACGGAATCAATGTCAAGGATTATACTTTTGAATCGCTATATAATCGCCTAGGCTATGTCCCACAAAAAGCTGTAATGATGGACGGCACGGTATCATCCAATGTGGCATTTGGCGATAACGGCAAAGGCAAACGCAGCGCGATGGATGTAACTAATGCAATTAAAGTCGCACAGGGAACTGACTTTGTTGAAAAACTAGACAAGAAATATTTTGCCCACATTGCGCAGGGTGGCACTAATATTTCTGGCGGTCAAAAACAGCGCCTGGCGATAGCTCGTGCGATTGCACGCGATCCAGAAATATATATATTCGACGATTCATTCTCGGCACTAGATTACAAGACCGACGCCGCACTCCGCAAGGCTCTGAAAAAACATACCAAGCATGCAACTAGCTTGATTGTGGCACAGCGCATCGGCACTATTATGAATGCTGATCAAATCATCGTGTTAGATGATGGTAAATGCGTCGGCCAGGGAACTCATACGGAGCTATTAAAATCTTGCGAAGTTTACAAACAAATTGCCGAATCACAATTATCACCAGAAGAAATCAAAGCTTCCATGAATATCAAACCAGTTGACTATGCCGCAGAGGAAGAAAAAGCCAGAAAACAAGCCGCCAAAAAACTTGGTGCGTTTGCAGTGAGGAGGGTAGACTAATGCCTGGACCACGTGGTGAAGCAGAAAAAAGTAAAGACTTTGGCAAAGCAATTAAGCGTGTGATTAAGGAGCTAAAGAACTTCCGCGTGATGGCTATTATTGCAGTGCTAATTGCGGCAATTAGTTCAGTTGTTTCAATCATGGTGCCAAACATGCTTTCCAACCTCACAGACAAAATCGCTGAGGGCCTACGCATGGATATGGATTTCAATGCGATTTGGAGCATGACAATTATGATTGCGCTATTCCAAATCGGCAGCGCAATTGCGGGTGTGGTAGAAGGTTTCTTGATGACAGATGTCTCCAACCGTTTTGCCCAGGAACTTCGCGATCGAATTTCCGAAAAAATTAATCGCTTGCCACTCAAATTCTTTGATAAAAATCAGACTGGCGATACGCTTTCTCGTGTGACAAATGATGTGGACACAATTGCACAGAGTCTTAACGAATCACTATCTACTATCGTGGCAGCAATTGCGTTATTTATTGGCGTAGTGATAATGATGTTTGTCACCAACTGGGTGATGGCTTTGACTGCAATTATCTCGGGATTCGTTGGATTCTTCTTTGTTTCCATCGTCCTGAAAAAATCGCAAAAATATTTCACCGCGCGTCAGAAAGAACTCGGCAATATCAACTCACACATTGAAGAAATTTATTCTGGTCTCAATGTGGTAAAAGCATACAACGGCCAAAAAGAAGCCGACAAAGAATTTGATCGTTTGAATCAAAAAGTCTATGATGCCAACCGCAAATCACAATTCCTTTCCGGACTAATGCCACCAATGATGATGTTCATCGGAAACTTGGGCTATGTAGCAGTATGTGTAGTTGGCGCTTTGCTCGTGATGAATGATGCAATCACTTTTGGTACCATCGTCGCATTTATTATTTATGTTCGTATGTTCACGTCTCCACTCACACAAATTGCTCAGTCACTCAACTACTTGCAATCATGTGCTGCAGCATCCGAGCGCGTATTTGAATTCTTGGATGAAGCAGAAATGCCAGAGCAACACCCGACACAAGTTTTGGAGAGGGATAAAGTTCGTGGCATGATAGAATTTCGTCATGTAAAATTTGGCTACGATGAAAACAAATTAATCATCAAGGATTTTTCTGCGCTAGCTAAATCCGGACAAAAAATTGCAATCGTTGGCCCAACTGGTGCTGGCAAGACCACGATGGTGAATTTGCTAATGCGTTTCTATGAAATCAATTCTGGCAGTATTTATATTGATGGTGTACCGATTTCTGAACTCTCGCGCGAGAATGTGCGTAGCCTCTTTACTATGGTATTGCAGGATACTTGGTTATTTGCTGGTACAGTGCGAGACAACATCGTTTATAATCGTAAGGGTGTGAGTGATGAGCAGGTATGGAATGTATGTGATCGTGTAGGCTTGTCGCATTTTGTGAAGACTTTGCCGAAGGGGCTTGATAGTGATATTACCGAAAGCGAATCGGTTTCTGCCGGTCAGAGGCAGCTAATCACAATTGCTCGTGGTATGGTAGAGGATGCTCCGTTCTTGATTTTGGACGAGGCCACATCAAATGTTGATACCCGCACTGAGGAACTAGTCCAAAAAGCGATGGACAAATTAATGCATGGCCGCACATCATTTATCATTGCGCATAGACTTTCTACTATCAAAAACGCAGATTTGATTCTGGTGATGAAAGACGGAAATATCGTAGAGACTGGTAAACACGACGAGTTGATTAAGAAGAATGGTTTCTATGCCGAGCTATATAATTCACAGTTCCAGATAAGCTAATGTGACTTATGAATATGCTAGAATAATAGTATAAAGGACAAAGGCATGGAAGAAATAATCAAAAACGAAGATTTTGGAATCCCAAATGCAGAGTATTCGGATAGTCCATTTACGCGTTATGCTGCGCGTGGGGTAGTTTATAATCCAGATGATCACAGAATCTCTGTGGTCGTAATCACTAAAATGAATCTATATAAATTACCTGGCGGTGGAGTAGAAGGTGAAGAAAATCCAGAAGAAACTTTTGAGCGTGAGGTGCTGGAGGAGGCAGGCTGTAAAATAAAAAACATTAGAAAAATCGGCACTGTTTTAGAGGAAAGAAGTAGTGTAGATTTCAAACAAATATCCCATGTTTTTGTGGCGGATCTTTTGGAGGATATCGGTAAAAATAATCCCACAGAGGAGGAAATTGCAGGTGGCCTTAAAACAAAATGGATGAATATAGACGAGGCCCTAGAAATTTTTGAGGCAAACAAAGACAAAATCACTGGCGAGACGGAAGAAGATGTTTATGCTGCAAAATTTATAGCAGAGCGTGATATTAGGATTCTGAAGATTTTTAAAGAACAACTATAGCAAAAGAATATTGATCGTCTTGGTGTTTTGCAAAAGTGGATTGCAGAGCAATAATCATTTGCTATAATGGTTATATAAATAACCGAAAGGATTTTATGAGCTCAAACGAAAAATCAACAAATACACCGGTGATTGTACTACTTGTAGTTTTAATCGTCGCGGTCTTAGGTATCGGCGGATACTTTATTATCAAAGATATAACTGGTGGTAATGATAACAACAACAGTAGTAGCAGTAGTAGCAGCCAGTCAAGTACTACACCTAGTGGTGACAACGGCGGAAGTAACAGTGGTGAATCTAGCAGTGATAGTAGCAGCGACCAACCAGTCAGCACTGATATCGAAGCTGGAATTACCTATGCCGAAAGAAGAAGCGCTAATTTCCATGTAGAGGTACAAACAAACGGTGCCCTAGCCGGTACATGCGAATTCACACTCACCCCAGTTAATGGTGGTAGCGTCCACCGTGCCGATGGTGCTTTGGTAGAGCAAAACAAAGTCAGTATTTGTTCTGATGATGTCTCAATCAAAGGCTTAAACCCAGGCGATCATAAACTCACTGTCATAGTTCGTGCTGCTGATGGCAGAACAAAGACACTCGAGCAAGTTGTAAACATCCAGTAGTTTTACTGAATAAAAACCACGCTGAAAAATGCGTGGTTTTTTGTATGCTATTATAACGATAATTATTGTTTTGCTTTCACAACTACTGATTGAGAATCGTCATCATATCGATATTCAAATTTGTATGAATTATCTGCTTCATCGGTAATCTCAAACCAATATTCTCCGCCTCTACGCCCAACAATCTTGAACGAATAAGTTTCGTCATCAAGCTTTTGGACAAATTCTACACCACCGTCTGCACTTCCTCCCCAAGCAGTGACTTCTGGCTGGCCTACCAATGTAATACCACTCTCACGCACAAAACTGGTGTTATATGTTTCATATTCATCGCCGCCAAATGGTTTAGCAAAAACTATTATTGCGATTGCGGCTGCGACTGTGATGATTGTGGTGGCCAAGCGTGGTTGCCATTTTTTGAATAGCCCAAATATAAATACTGGGATAATTCCAAAACAGTAAATAATAGTTAGCAAATGGTTTGGGAATGATTCAATTAGCTGTTTTATCAGGCCAATCCCCATCCATGCAAGGAACGCAGTCATTACTGATAGGATCACGCCAGAATACCATTTGTCTTTTTTGACATACCACCCGATAAAACCACCCGGAAAAGTCGCAAGAGTGAAATAGAACCAATATGGATAATATCCGAACAGTCCCCAGCCCATACTATTAAACGGGACTTGCACTAAATATACCAATGGTTGAGAAACTAAGAAGAACACAAAAACTTTGAGTGCTGCTTCGATTGGTTTTTTACAATTCACGATGATAAGAATTGCTGGAAGCACCCACCATTCTGGAGTCACCGCAATATCGTGGAGCGAATTAGTTTCTGGCACAAACAGTGCCATTAGTGCAGTCCAGACACCTAGTGCTACTGCCATTATTAATATTACTGGCCAACTCATATTTAGGCCGCCAAATATTTTATTAAAGATTTTTCTCATAAGCTCATTATAATACATGAGCGCCAAATTTCTCAAAAATATGATATAATAACAGATATGAATTTAAAGATTGGAATTGTTGGATTGCCAAATGTTGGCAAGTCTACATTGTTTAACGCTTTGACAAACGCAGGCGCACTCGCCGCGAATTACCCTTTTGCCACAATCGAGCCAAATGTCGGCATCGTGCCGGTGCCAGACGAGCGTTTGGATGTGCTTGGCAAAATGTATGAAACCGAAAAAATCGTCCCAGCGACGGTAGAATTTGTTGATATTGCTGGTCTGGTTGCCGGTGCATCAAAAGGCGAAGGCTTGGGTAATAAATTCCTCGCTCACATTCGCGAGTGTCAGGCAATTTGCCATGTGGTGCGTGCTTTTGTGAATGACGACATCGTGCGTGCAGACGAAAAAATGGAAACCGATATTATCGCTCAAGCCAAAGACGACATTGATATCATCAATCTAGAACTTCAACTCGCCGATGATGAAACGAAAGAAAAAATTGCCGCAAAGCGCAAGAAAGATCCGGCTGACGAAAACATTCCATTTTTGACTGACAAACCAGTTATTTACATGTTTAATGTGGATGAAAAAGGTCTGACAGATTCCGATTTGCAGGCCAAACTTCGCGACATGGTAAAACCAAACGAGGCGATTTTTGTGAATGCAAAATTGGAAGAAGAAATGTCTGGCATGAATCGCGACGAGCGCAAAGAATTCCTCGAAAGCTACGGTGTGAAAGACGATGCTTTGGGCGAATTAATCAAAGCTGCATATAAGACTCTGGGTCTTCAAAGTTTTCTCACTGCCGGCAAAAAAGAATGTCGTGCTTGGACTATCAAGCAAGGCGCTACTGCACCAGAAGCGGCCGGTACGATTCATACCGATTTTGAACGCGGATTTATTGCGGCTAATATTTGCAACTACAATGACCTAAAAGAATTAGGTAGCGAACAAGCGGTAAGAGCTGCTGGCAAACTCCGCACGGAGGGCAAGACTTATGTCATGCAAGACGGGGATGTCGTAGAGTTCAAATTTAATGTATAATAAAAAACATAAGGAGGTAATATGTTCAAAGATTTCAACTTTGACAGAGTGATTTATGCAGTAATATACATAATCATTGCCGTAATTTTCTATGTTATTTTGACTAGAATTATCAAATTGGTTTTGCAAAAACCACGCGAAAAACTAAACGGCAAATTGACCGCTCGCCAAATACAACGCATGGGTACTTTGCAAGGCATGTTAAATAGTGCTGCTAAATACATTATCATCCTGGCTTTGATTCTAGCTTTGCTCGCGAACTTTGGCGTAGATGTATCTTCGCTCCTAGCCGGGCTCGGAATCGCAACAGCTATCATCGGTCTTGCTTTTCAGGATTTTGGCAAAGATATCATCGCGGGTTTTTCCATCATCATGGAGAATCAATACGAAGTCGGTGACTTGATCGAGGTGAATAATTTCAAAGGCCGTGTGACTTTCGTTGGTCTCAAAAGCACCAAGATCAAAAATTATCGCGGTAAAGAATTAGTGATTGCTAACCGTAATATGAATGCAGTCATTAATTACAGTACGCACAATACTTTGGCACAGATAGATTTGCCAGTATCATTTGATGCAAATCCTGAGCATGTTGAAAAAGCACTAGAAAAAGTTTGTGCAGAACTAGCCAAGCTCAACCTAGAAGAAATCGTAGGCGAAATAGAATACTACGGTCCAATCGAAATTGGCGACTCCGCAATCGTGTGGAGAATCACAGCAGAATGTGCGCCATACAAACATTTCAAACCACAGCGCGTAATTCGTCGTCTAGCAACTCAAGAATTCAAGAAAGCTGGAGTCAAGATTCCATACAACCAAATCGATGTCCACAATACGAAATAATATAAATATCTCTTATCGTTCGAAGAGAATAATTGGTGTGTCTGCCTTAGTGGCGGCGGTTGTTGCTTGGCTGATTATTAATCCACTGAGCTGGGAAAAAGAACCGGCCTTAGAATCGGAAAACTCTGATAGCCAATCTGTGCAGCCACTTGGAGTTAGTACAGAAGGCCCGGTAGATGAGTCCAAGCTAGCACGAAATGTCCTAGAAGAATTGGAGGTTAAAGGCCGTGCACCAAAAACAAATTATAATCGTGAAGAATTTTACAAAAGTTGGCCAAATGTAAATGGTTGTAGCTTGCGTCAAATCATCATCAAGCGAGAATTTGGTGATTCGGCAGTACTGGATGGCTGTAATGTAATAGCGGGCAAATTCACCGAGCCATACACTGGGCAAGAAATGGAATTCACTGAAAAAACTCAAATTTCTAAAAAGATCCAAATCGATCATGTAGTGGCACTTTCGGATGCCTGGCAAAAAGGTGCACAATATATGGAAAAAGAAGTGCGATACAATATGGCAACTGATCCGTTAAATCTCTTAGCGGTGGAATCTTCGGCCAATCAGCAAAAATCCGATGGCGATGCAGCAACTTGGCTTCCGCCAAATAAATTATTCCGTTGCCAATATGTAGCACGTCAAGTTTCTGTGAAAAAGAAATACAGCCTCTGGGTGACAGAGGCAGAGCATGATGCAATCGCAAAGGTGCTAGAATCTTGCCCGAATGAACCAGTGGTCGGAATCTAGTGTATAATAGAAATATGATTACATTACGAACCGATTATACAATCAAAACAGAAAGACTAACTGCGGCGAAAAACGCCTTAGAGGAAATCAAGCAAGACCCGATGGCTGGTTGGTTGACTGTCCCTGTCAATGATAATGAGCTCAATCGCATGAAATCTGCTGCAGAGAAAATTCAGTCAGATTCTAAATATCTAGTCTGCATTGGTATTGGTGGATCATATCTCGGCCATAAGGCAGTGATAGATGCGATTGGTAATAAATCGGGTGTAAAAGTGCTCTATGCGGGTAATTCACTTAGCACTACGGCATTTGGTGAAGTGCTAGACGAAATCGGTTCAAATGATTTTTCTGTAAATGTTATATCGAAATCCGGCACTACTACGGAGCCAGCGATCGCGTTTCGTTTGTTCAAAGCAATTTTGAAAAATCGCTATGGCAGTAACTGGACTTCACGTGTCTATGCGACGACCGATGCTAAAAAAGGTGCTCTACATGACGAAGCAGAAAAAAATGGCTATGAAAGTTTTGTTGTTCCAAATAACATCGGTGGTAGATATTCTGTACTCACAGCGGTAGGGATTCTGCCGATGTTGGTTGCCGGAATTGATGTTGATACTATGCTAAAGGCCGCCAGAACTGCAGCCGGCTGGCAAGAATATGATTTTGGTTTGGCCATGAATCCAGCCAACGAAGATCCAGCAGTCCACACTTTTGAAGAGGCGGTGCGCTACGCTATTATTCGTCAAGATTTATATGCTGACGAAGGCTTAGAAATGGAAGTGTTAGCTAGTTTTGAGCCAAGATTTGCTACATTTGCGGAATGGTGGAAGCAGCTTTTTGGAGAATCCGAGGGCAAACAAAACAAGGGAATTTTCCCAGCATCAGTTGTATATACTACGGATTTGCACTCCCTTGGGCAATATATGCAGGAGGGTCGCAGGAATATCTTTGAGACTGTTGTAAAAATTACAACACCTAGTGATAGAGAGATCAAGGTTCCGTCCGAAGATGGAAATCTGGACGGTCTAGATTATCTGGTTGGTCAAAATCTCGATTACATCAACGATAAAGCCCTGGAGGCAACGGTAAACGCTCATAAAAACGGTGGTATTCCAGTTCTCTCACTTGAGATTAATGACTTGAAAGAAAAATCTATTGGCGAGCTAATTTACTTCTTTGAGCTAGCATGTGCTATTTCTGCTAAACTTTCAGGAGTGAATCCATTTGATCAGCCAGGCGTAGAAGCTTACAAGACAAATATGTTTAAATTACTTGGCAAACCAGGGTTTTAGATATATAATATAGAGGTAATTAAAGGAGTGGGCAACACTTATGAATTTGAATTATAAAGGACCTGTAGTACTCGCTATACTTGATGGCGTCGGGCTTCGTCGTGAAGTTGCTGGTAACGCTGTAAAACAAGCTCACACTGAATTTTTGAATTACGCTGTAGAAAATTACAAGACTACATCACTTGCTGCCTCTGGTGAAGCAGTAGGAATTTTGGCAGACAATATGGGTAATTCCGAAGTCGGCCACAACACAATTGGTTCCGGTCAAATCATCAAGCAGGGAATTTCTCAGATTAATGATGCAATTTCTACCGGTGCGATTTGGGATTCTGAATCTTGGAAAGAAGCAATTAAGCGTGTCAAAGAAAATAATTCTACACTTCATTTTTCTGGTATTTTTTCTGATGGTAATGTCCATAGTTCTATCTATCATCTCGAAAAAATGATTGATCAGGCTCACAACGAAGGCGTCAAAAAGATTCGTGTCCATATCGTACTTGATGGGCGTGATACTCCACCACAGTCTTCGCTCCAATACGTAGCAGAGCTCGAAGCATTTATTGCAACATTTGCTGATCATCCAGATTATCGTATTGCATCTGGTGGTGGCCGCATGGTGTTCGTGGCGGATCGTTATGAGAATGATTGGGGTGTAGTCAAAGCTGGTTGGGATGCTATGGTGAATGGCATTGCACCAAACGAATTCCCATCTGCAACCGCTGCTATCACATCTTTCCGTGAAAAAGATCCAACCATCCAAGATCAATATATCCCTCCATTTGTGATTTTTGAAAATGGTCGCCCTGTAGGATTAGTACAGGATGGTGATAGTTTCATCTACTATGATTTCCGCGCTGATCGCGCAATTGAAATTGCACAGGCATTTACCTATGATGATTTTCCATATTTTGAAAGAGTTTACTATGACAAAGAAGACCGCGAGCATCAAGGCAAGCCAGATGTCTACTTTGTCGGTATGACAGAATACAATTCCGACACACATGTGCCAGAGCACCGTTTGATTAATCCAGTCCAGATCGACGAAACTCTCAATCAATATTTGGGCGAACATGGCATTTCTCAGCTAGCCATATCCGAGACGGTAAAATTTGGCCACATTACTTATTATTTCAACGGCAACAGTTATGAAAAAGCAGCTAAAGAAGAACATATTGAGATCCCATCCGATACTCAGCCATTCGATACTCGTCCATGGATGAAATCGGCCGAGATTACTGATGTCGCAATCGAAAAGATGAAAGATTTTAAATTTGTCCGTATTAACTATGCTGGTGGTGACATGGTCGGGCATTTTGCCGAGCTCGAGCCAACTATCGCCGCTATCGAAGCTATTGATATCCAGCTAGCACGCATCGCCAAAGAAGTTGACCGCCTCGGTGGCGTGCTAATCATCACGGCAGATCATGGTAATGCCGAAGAGCTGATTGATTCTGATGGTGGCAGCAAAACTGCACATAGTACTAATCCAGTTCCATTTATCATCTATGATAATACCGAGAACAAAGATTCATACGAACTCGCCACGGTAAACGATGCTGGTTTGTCCAATATCGCCGCAACAATCTCTCTGATGCTTGGTCATAACAATTATCCTACCAGTTGGCACGAGCCTCTAATTCGCGATGCTAGTAATTCAACTACCGAATAATAGATTTTGATATTGCATATCAGATAAAAACAGAGTATTATAAACCTATTGAAGGAGAATTAGATGCAGAAGATTACAAAGGCAATTATTCCGGTAGCTGGTTGGGGTACTCGTCGCTTGCCTATCACAAAAGTCATAGAAAAATCAATGCTTCCAGTAGGAAATAGACCACTGGTAGATTATTCCGTTCAGGAGTTAATCAAGGCTGGTGTGACAGATATTTATATGGTGATTTCTAATGTAGAGCCATGCCAGGTGCGTGAGTTTTACAAAGATAATATTGCGCTCAATCAGTACCTAGAAGAACGCGGCAAGACTGATCGCCTAGCTCTAGCTAAGACTTTACCAGAAAATGTCCATATCCACTATGTCACTCAGGATCCATCTGGCAAATACGGCACAGCTGTGCCAATTGCAATGGTGGTAGAAGAATACAATATCGACGAGCCTGTCTTTGTATTTATGGGTGATGATTTTATTTGGAATCCAAATGGCAAATCTGCTGCGGAATTGCTCCTCGCTTCCTTAGAGGGAGATGGTGATTCGGCAATTCTTGGCACCGAAGTACCAAAAGAAGAAGTAGAAAAATACGGCGTCTTTTCCGTAGACGAAAAGGGTGATCTAGCTGGTATTATAGAAAAACCAAAGCCAGAAGATGCGCCATCTAATTTGATTAATCCAAGTAAATACATCATGAGCGCAGCACTGCTAAACGAGATCGTAGAATATGTTGATACGCACGAGTTTGGCCCACAAGATCAAGAGTATCTAGTGACTGATCCAATTGATTCATTTATCAACAAGGGTGGCAAAATGCATGTAGTTCGTGCCGAGGGTGAATACCTGGACGGTGGTTCTGTAGAGGGCTGGGTGCATGCCAACGATGTGGTCTGCGGCTCTAAGTAAATATTTTATTGATTTTTACCGTTCACAAATTATTCATCCCATGATATAATTTTTCTATGTCGAAAAAATCAGAAAAGAGGTCCTACCAGCAGGAAATTGGAAGTGTAGTTGAGCACCTGCGAGTAGAGAAAGGGTGGACACAGGCTGAGCTGGCCAAGATGATTGGCACTTCTCAACCGGCAATCTATCGTATCGAAAATGGTCTGCAAAATGTCTCACTAGACATGGTGAACAAGCTATCCCATGCCTTTGGCAGCCCGATTTTATCAGTAAATACCTCTGTTTCTCACAGTCTTTATATTGAAGGTGGCAAGGAATTACACGGTGAAATCACGATCAATACTAGCAAAAACGCTGCAGTAGGTCTGCTCTGTGCTAGCCTTCTTAATTCTGGCAAAACCACTTTGAGGCATTTAGCTAGGATTGAGGAAGTTTTTCGCATTATCGAGGTCCTAGAATCTATTGGTGTAAAATGCCGCTGGACTAATCGTAAAAAAGATTTGGAAATTATACCACCAAACGTATTAAAATTGGAAAATCTAGATATCGCTGCAGCCCGTAAAACCCGCTCAATTATTATGCTTTTTGGGCCACTTCTTCACAAATACAAGAAGTTCCGTTTGCCTTATGCTGGTGGTTGCTCGCTTGGTGTTCGCACAATTGAACCACACCTCAGGGCTCTTAGGAATTTTGGCCTAGAGGTTGATGCTAGGGCTGAGAGTGGATTCTATAATGCCAAGGTTGGCTCTACTAGCTCGCAGCATCCAGACAAGCGTATTGTCTTGTCCGAGCGTGGCGATACTGTGACTGAAAATATCTTGATGGCAGCGGCACTTTATCCAGGCAAAACCACCATTGTCGGTGCATCGCCAAACTACATGGTGCAAGATGTCTGTTTTTACCTGAGGGCCTTGGGTGTTAAAATCGAGGGAATCGGTACAACTACTTTGACAATTGTTGGGAAAAGCAAAATCAATACCGCTATCGAGTATTCTCCATCCGAGGATCCAATCGAAGCTATGTCTTTCATCGCGGCGGCACTTACTACTCATTCTGAAATTACAATTCGTCGTGCACCAATCGAATTTCTGGAAATTGAGCTAGAGATTTTGCGCAGTATGAATGCAAAAATTGATCGTGGCAAAGAATACAAGGCGGCAAATGGCTACACGCGTCTAGTCGATCTCACGATTAAAAAATCGGATTTGATTGCTCCGACTGACAAGATTCATCCAATGCCATTTCCAGGACTCAATATCGATAATTTGCCTTTCTTCTCAGTGATTGCAGCTTCGGCTAGAGGCAGGACTTTGATTCACGACTGGGTGTTTGAAAATCGTGCAGTCTATACGACTGACCTTACCAAATTGAATGCCAAGGTAGAGCTGCTCGACGCACATCGCGTCTATGTAGAAGGTCCTACGAATTGGCGTCCAGCAGAGCTAGTTTCTCCGCCAGCACTTCGTCCAGCAGTGGTACTACTGATTGCGATGCTTGCTGCGCCAGGTGCTTCGATTTTGCGTAATACTTACTCGATTGATCGTGGCTATCAGGATTTCGCAGCTCGTCTACGCCAGCTAGGAGCCGATATTGCTCCTCTAGCTGGAATTTAAAGATTCAGTTGCTCGCGTGGTATAATTGTTTTTATGAGTCAAATATTGGAGGGATTGAATCCAGCGCAAAAATCTGCTGTGGAAACTTTGGAAGGTCCACTTTTGATTTTGGCTGGTGCTGGATCCGGCAAGACTAAGACGCTCACCCATCGCATTGCAAATTTGTTAGCTCATGGCGTAGAAGAAAGAAATATTTTGGCGGTGACATTCACCAACAAGGCAGCTGGAGAAATGCGTACTCGCCTTTGGAAATTACTTGGCCATGATAATTCAGACGAGACAGAAGTTCCACGCGGTTTTATGCCATATATGGGGACATTCCACGGGATTTGCGTGCGAATTCTTCATATGGAATATGAGGCTGCCGGGCTAGATCGAAACTTTGTGATTTATGATGCTGACGATCAGCTAGCTTTGATTCGAAGGATTTTCCGCGAACAATATATCGAGAATAAATCATTGAAACCGAAAACGGCGCAGATGGTCATTAGCAACGCCAAAAACGAAGGTATGTCGCCAAGCGATTACGAAGCGATTGCGACTTATCCAAATCAGAAGCAAACTGCCAAAGTTTATGCGGCTTATGAACGAGAAAAAAATGCATCATCGGCGCTCGACTTTGACGATTTACTGCTGGTGACTGCCAAGCTTTTCCGTGAAAACGAAGAGGCTAGAAAACGCTGGCAGGATAGATTCCAACATATTTTGATTGATGAGTATCAGGATACCAACTCGGTGCAATACAAGTTAGTGAAATCCCTAGTCAATGAAAAGCAAAACATTTGCGTAGTGGGCGACGACTGGCAATCTATCTATTCGTGGCGTGGTGCAGATTTTACGAATATTTTGAATTTTGAAAAAGATTTTCCAGGCGCAAAAGTGATTAAATTGGAACAAAATTATCGTAGCACCGGCAATATTTTGAAAGCTTCACAAAAAGTGATTGAGCAAAATAAAACTCGCACCGACAAGACATTATTTACCGAGAGTGGGAATGGCGATCCGATTGTAATAGAAGCGCTAGAAGACGAGAGTGCTGAGGCTCTGTGGGTGGCCGGCAAAATCATGCAGGATAAAAAAGCCAAAGGTCGCGACTATTCTGATTATACGATTCTATATCGTACCAACGCGCAGTCGTATTCTTTTGAAAAAGCTTTCATCGCAATGCAGATTCCATACAAAATTATTGGTGGTGTTAGATTCTATGACCGCAAAGAAATTAAAGATGTGCTGGCGATTCTAAAAATCATCGTCAATCCTGCTGATCGAGTGAGCCTAGAGAGAATTGCTAAAAATGTTTTGTCTGGTGTGGGCGAGGCGACATTGAAAAAGATTTTTGCGCGCATGGATGCGATAGTTGCTGCACATCCGGGCGAGAATCCGTTGATTAACGAAGAGTTGACCGATGGTCTGTCGGCCAGAGCCAAGAATTCCATCATGCGACTCCAGAATTTCTTAGTGATGACCAAAGAAGAACCACGCACTCCGTCCGAAACTGTGCAGAGGATTGTCTCGTATTTTGATTTTGCTAGCCTAGTTGAAGATACTACAACTGCCACGGATGATAGACTAGAAAACTTGAATGTCTTGGCCGGTAATGCTCTGCCGTATGAAGAATTAGAAGACTTCCTAGCGGATGCAACTTTGATGTCTTCGGCGGACGAGAGTTCAGAAAAACACTGTGTGACCTTGATGACTTTGCACGCAGCAAAAGGTCTGGAATTTCCAGTAGTATTCATGGTAGGGATGGAAGAGGGATTATTCCCGAGCATGCGTTCGGAAACCGTCGCCGAGATAGAAGAAGAGAGACGCCTGGCTTATGTAGGTATGACTCGCGCCAAAGAAGATCTGTATCTAACCTTTGCCAAATCGCGCTTTACTTTTGGGGCTAGGAACTTTTCTTCGCCATCAAGATTTTTGACTGAACTAGGCTACGATCCGTATGGATTACATAGCTCAGATATGTTATAATATAAGGGAAACAAGGAGAGAAAAGTGACAAATCCTACATCTGGTGGCAATGCCTCAAAAAATGCCACAAATAAATCAAAAAACAGTGCTTCTAATAATGCGCGAAGAGTATCATTTGTTCTAGTTGTAATTTTGGCATGTTTGGCCTGTGTCGCATTGCTGACACCAAATATGAAACTAGAAGAAGTCCCTGCATCCGATGTAATCGCCCGTGCAAATGATCCAGATGGTGATATCAAGAAAATCACCGTTTCTGGCTCTGAGTTGAAAATCACTCTGAAGGGCAAAGATCAACCTACCCAGGTTTCTCGCAAGGATTCTTCTGGTACTCTATATGAGCAAGGTTTGAATAATTATTGTCAAGATTTGACCGGTGATGATCTTGCTAAGTGTAAAGAAAAATATCCAGAAATCGAATATGTCGAGCCATCTAACTTCTGGGGTTCATTCCTAGATATCGCGATGATTGTCTTGCCGGTTCTAGCACTTGTTATTTTCTTCTCCTTTATGATCAAGCAAGCTCAGTCGATGAATAATCAATCTATGGGGTTTGGTAAAGCCAAGGCCAAGCTCTATGGTCCAGACAAGAAAAAAGTCAAATTCGAAGATGTAGCTGGCAACGAATCTGCCAAGCAAGATTTGTCCGAAATCGTCGATTTTCTCAAAAATCCAAAGAAATACGAAAAGTTAGGCGCCAAGATCCCTCGTGGCGTATTGCTAGCTGGTGAGCCTGGTACTGGTAAAACTTTGATGGCTCGCGCTGTAGCAGGAGAGGCAAATGTTCCATTCTTCTCTATTTCTGGTTCTGAATTTGCCGAGATGTTCGTGGGTGTCGGTGCTAGCCGTGTGCGTGATTTGTTCTCCAAGGCTAAGAAAAACGCCCCATCTATCATCTTTATTGATGAGATTGATGCGGTAGCACACAAGCGTGATGCTAGGGGTGGCGCTGGCCGTGAAGACGAGCAGACTCTCAACCAGATCCTCGTAGAGATGGATGGGTTTGATAATGATTCTGGCGTGATTGTAATCGCTGCTACCAACCGTGTAGACATGCTAGACAAAGCATTGCTTCGCCCAGGTCGTTTTGATCGCCATGTTAATGTCACTCTCCCAGAGAGAAAAGATCGTCTAGAAATTTTGAAAGTTCATTTCAAGAACAAGCCATTAGAAGACGATGTTAAACTGGATGCGCTTGCAGCAAAGACTGCTGGCTCGGCTGGTGCAGATCTTGCCAACATTGCCAACGAAGCTGCAATCACCGCTGCCAGACTAGAGCACAAGAAAATCACCAATGCCGATTTGACTGAGGCGTTTGAGCGCGTAGCAATTGGTCCAGAAAGAAAGTCTAAAGTAATGAGCGAAGAAGAGCGCAAGATTACTGCATATCATGAAGCTGGTCATGCGGTGGTTGGTCATGTGCTGCCGGATTCTGATCCAGTGCACAAGATTACCATTATCCCACGCGGTAGGACTGGCGGTGTGACATGGTTCTTGCCTCCAGAAGATCGCAACTATAAGAGTGTTTATGAACTAAAGGATGTATTGGCTCGCGCAATGGGCGGACGTATTGCTGAGAAAATTATACTTGGTGATGATGCGATCACAACTGGTGCATCAAGCGATTTGAAAAACGTCGCCGAACTAGCCAAGAGTATGATTGCCGAGGAAGGTATGGGTAAGAAAACCCGCAACCTCGTCTTCCCAGAAGGAGAAGTTGGCTACTATACCATCTCTACTGGCAAGCCATATTCTGAGAAAACTGCAGAATTAATTGATGCAGAAATCAAACAACTATCAGACGAAGCAGCTGCCAGGGCAGAAGCAGTGCTAAATGCTAATCGTAAAGTACTAGACAAAGTGGCCGCAGCTTTGTTAGAAAAAGAAACCCTCGAAGAGTCTGATATCCCAGAACTAATGAAAGGATCTACCCTCCCGGCAAGCGCAAAATTACACTAAAAGGAGTGGTATAATTAATAGTGATGAAAGCGCCAAAGTTCAAATCTATTGTTGCAATGGCCAATGCTAGGTTTTCGATCAAAGCCTCGGCGATAATTTTAGCTAGCTCTACTTTGGTGTCGGCTCTGCTTGGAATTTTCCGCGACCGATTGCTAAACTCCTATTACTTAGATACTTATCCTACCGGCATTGATGCCTATACTGCTGCTTTTACGATTCCAGATTTCATGTTCTTCATTCTGACATCTGGTGCGTTGGCGGTATCATTCATTCCAGTATTTAATCAACGCCTGGTTACTGGCAACAAAAAATCTGCCTGGGAACTTTCCAGCTCACTGCTTAATCTGATGGCGCTAGTGACATTTGTTGCGTCAATCTTGATCATCATTTTTGCAGATCCTCTAGTGCGCTATGTGGTGGGTCCAGGTCTGGATGAGCCAGGTACAATTCTAGCTATCAATATGATGCGTGTGATTGCGATTAACCCATTCCTGATGTCGATTGCTACGGTGCTATCTAGTATCCAGCAGGCGGTTGGGCGTTTCGTATTCTATGCGCTAGCACCAGCAGTGTATAATATTGGTATTTTGATTGGTATTGTATTCTTTACTAATGGAATTAATATCTTTGGCGTGCAAATCTTTGAAGGTGGTATCATGGGTGTAGCGATTGGCGTGGTGTTTGGTGCGATTTTGCAGCTGATAATTTCGCTGATTGGTCTATTTGGGCTTGGATTTGATTATGAATTCAAGATGAATTGGAAAAACCATGGTTTCCGTTCGGTGCTAAAGTTGCTGCCGGCGCGTTCGCTAGACCAGGGAATCGATTATGTCAACACCATTGTTAATACCAACCTTTCTTCTCGTATGGGCGCCGGTGCAATGCGTAGCTTCCAACAGGCTACCGCGCTTCATCAAATGCCAGTGAACTTGATTGGTGTGGCGATTTCTACTGCATTCTTTCCAAAGATGACTGAAGACTTAGGCGAGGGCAAGGAAGAAGAATATAATGCGACATTTCGCGCGGCATTGCGCACTATTATCTGGATTTCTCTACCGGTGGCGGTGATCGCTTTCTTTGCTAGAGGCTACGTAGTGTCATTTATTAAAAACGGTGGTGATTCGTTGATTGCGTCCGTGCTCGCTACGCTCGTGATTGCGATTTTTGCACGCTCAGTTTTTCATATTGCATCCCGTGGATTCTACGCTAGACAAGATACCAAGACGCCGTTTGTAGTCAGCATCGTAGCAGTTGGTCTATCTACGCTCCTTGCCGTTCTCTTCACTATTTGGGGATTTGGACCAGAGGGTTTGGGTTATGCACAGTCAATTGGTGCATTGCTAGAAATCATCATCTTGCTCTGGATTCTCAACCGCAGAAGTCAGCACAAGATTTTCAGCAAATCTTTCCACAAGGGAATTATCAGAATGTTGATTTCTTCTGCAATTGCCGGAGCGGTAGCATATTCTCTCACTAAATTCTTCCCACTTCGCTCGACAGATACATCCATCCTTGCCACCTTGCCAAAGTTCTTACTAATCTCCGTGGCATCGTTTGTAGCTTATGTGATAGCTGGGTATTTCTTTGATCTGCCAGAAGTTAAGCCGATTATTGCAAAAGTGAAGAAGATTTTGTTCCGCAATGTATAAAAATGCGATAATAATGGAAGCTGGCCTTGCAGTCTAATTTTAGTATCAGTTTTTTCATTTTAAGTTTGTAGCAAAAATTCGGCAATATTCTTTTGAAGTCATGCCGACTCGCAAGAAAATGTCATACGCAGGTAAACGTCTGGAATATACATTTTCTTGCTCGTAGGTAATAGGGTCAATTCCTTCAAGAAGAATATTGCCAAGAATTTTTGCAAACAACCAAAACCTTGATATCATAATCAGCCTCGGCCAGCTTCGGATTATGATTTGATTTTAGCGTTGCTAAAATCAAAGAGCAACGAATATTCGTCATTGCAGTTTTAGAGTGAGAGCGCTGACGCCATATATTATCCAATCTAAAGTCATATACTCCACCGCTACCTTGAACTGTCTCCGAATGCCAATAGCCCATTTTTGTCATTTCCTGGAATGCTCCAACTGTAAACTGATACCAACCGGATAGAATGTTACTGAATGGATATGACCTCATTGGTGTACTACCACCCTGCATGCTATATCCGTACTTATTAAAGAGAAATCTCCATGATTTAGACTTATCATAATAATCCCCACCCGTGCCATCGTAAGGCAACTGCCAACCAAGAGGACAGAAAGTATCAGGAGAATTTGTATTATCTGTTGTAGTTTCTGCGCCTGATCCAGATGATGCAGCTTGGAATGAATAAAATGACCCTGTTGATTGAGGCTCGTCATCTACAGTATTGACGATACGACTAGAACATGCCACCAAAGAACCGCCATAGTATGGATCTGTCGTATCCCAAGTGGTAACGCAGCCATTACCAAAGAAAGAATGATCGTGATTTACATTTGTATCCACAAGATGTATATCTGTCCCTTCCACCGTGCCGTCGATGAACCAAGGAAATGAAGAAATGAAAGCTTGCTTTCAATTTCTGAATGACGAAGATTCTGACACGGAGTGGCAGAAGTGTGAACGCAACGAAGAGTGAACCCGTACGCCTTATCATACGAGTTAGCAGGTCTAACACCTGAAGACCACGTATACAGGACGTAAGCATTGGTACTACTAGCTACGGTAGAGGACCAG
>JAFWEB010000061.1 GCA_017515925.1 Candidatus Saccharimonadota bacterium
TGCCTTCTCTTGATCCCATTGATTATCGCAACCAGTTCCGTAATAGGTAATATCGCGTGCAGAGCTATCGAATTTGTATTGTTCCAAACTTTTTGTAGGATCGCCACTTACATATACACTTGCCACCGTGCCGTCGATGAAAGGATGCTAAAATGATAAACGCAACGAACATTGTATCCGAAGTTCATGCCAAAGGCACTGTCGGCGTATCTCACAGCCGAATACCATATCTCTGTCCTAAAGGCTAGACCTGGACCACCGATTGTCATTGGCCACAAGAATCCAGCATTATCTAAAAATCTTAATCCACTAACTTCAAACCTTATGCGTCCGGATAATATATAAGAGAATGGATATGAACGAAATTGATTAGCACCTGATTGGCTATCCGCTATCCCGTAGGTGTTAAATAGAAAATCATTCGATTTAGACTTATCATAATAATCCCCATCCGTGCCACTGTAAGGCAATTGCCAGCCAAGAGGACAGAAAGTATCAGGAGAATTTGTATTGTCTGTTGTAATTGCAGCGCCGGAGCCTACGGTTGATGCTTGGAAATTATAATAGGCACCGATCAGTTGAGGTTCTCCATCAAATGTGTTTACGATTCGAGTGGAACATGATTTATACGAATCTGGTTGGCCATTGTCGCCGGGACAACCATTTCCATAATATGTATGATCATGGGCTATAAGGTCATCTGCTTTATCTGAAATGTCTGTTCCTTCCACCGTGCCGTCGATGAAGTTGTTAACGCGGTTTATCAGCTTACCAGGGAATTGTCACAAAAGTATGATATAATAGTCTGGAAATATAAGGAGTTTTTGATGGAAAATAAATTGATCCTGATTACAAATCCAGGAAGTTCTAGTCGCAAATACGCGCTCTATAGAGGCCAAGAATTGGTCTGTAGCCTACATTTTGAATTTGAAGGCAAAGATATTATCTGTACTCTGAAAAAAGCTGACGGCAGCAAGAAAACTTTGAAGCAAGATTTCAAAGAACTTACTTCCACCGTTGCCAACCTCAACAGAATTTTGACCGAAGAGGGCTACCTTGGCGGTATGACCAAGCTCGATGCCATCCTTGTTCGTGGCGCTGTGCCAGGCGAATACTTTACTCAGGATCACATTGTAGATGACGAATATTTGAAGAATTTGGAAAAATCCAAAAAGCGTGCTCCACTCCATGTTCCAGTAGTTGCTGGCGAGATTGAACACTTTACTAAATCATTCAAGTCTACACCACTTCTTTCTATCTCCGATTCCGCTTTCCATGCTGATCGCCCAGATTTGATGAAGTATTACGCATTTGATACCGACCTTGCTGACAAGAACGACATCAAGCGTTTTGGTTTCCATGGTCTATCTATGGGCTCTATCGTAAATTACATGAAGTCTCAGGATATTCTCCCAGAGAAATTGATTGTCTGCCACCTTGGCTCCGGATCTTCTATTACCGCCGTATTTGAAGGCAAATCTCTAGATACTACCATGGGCTATTCTCCGCTAGAAGGTTTGATGATGGCTACCCGTGCTGGATCAATGGATGTCTCCGCTGGTCTTGCTATCAAGCGTGCACTTGGCTATGATTCTGATGATTCCATCGAAAAGTACCTCAACAAGGAATGTGGTTTGCTCGGCGTTTCCGGACAGACTGACGATATGCGCGAAATCATCCGTCTCCGTGATGAAGGCGACAAAAAAGGCACCTTTGCTCACGCTATGTTTGTCTACCGTGTCCAGAGTTGCATCGGTCAAATGGCTGCATCTCTTGGCGGCGTAGATGCTATCGTATTTACCGCTACTATCGGTGAGCGTTCTGATGAAATTCGCCGCATGGTTGGTCAAAAGCTCAGCTACCTAGGCTTTTCTATTGATGAGAAGAAGAACGTCAGCGATATGCCAGAGCGCCATACTAATATCGCAGCCGAAGGCAGCAAACCAGTCTGGGTCATTCGCACCGACGAATTCGAAGAAATGATTCGCCGTGCAGGAGTGCTCCTAGACAAGAATAAAGATGGTGATGTTTCTGAAGGCGAAATCGAAGACGCTGCAGTAAAGAACAATGTCAAAAAATAAATCCATCAAGGCCGACGAGCCTCAACAAGTTTCCGATAAAGAAACAGAGATAATCCTATCCCTCGCTAAAGAATGTTTTGGCGAGGGGGATTTTTGTGAATTTGGCTGCTATCGCGGAGATACCTCGCTTTTGCTCGAGCGTCTGCTCGAACAGCACGAGCCACGCCAATTTTTGTGGATTTATGATTCTTTTGAAGGCCTGCCACCCAAATCGCGTGAAGACGCTTCGGTTGCCGGAGATAGCTTCCAAGCCGGTGAATTGCTCGTGACCAAAAAAGAGGTAGTAGAGCGGTTCAAAAAAGCTGGGCTAAAAATCCCTAGAATCCGTAAAGGATTTTTTGATCAGCTAGATGATGGACCGGAATCTCGTGATCTACCAACGAGCATCGCTTTTGCCTTCCTAGACGGAGATTTGTATGGTTCTATCAAAATTAGCTTGAATCTAGTCGCTCCACGCATGATGGAGCACGGGATCATTATCGTGCACGACTACAATAACCCTCAATTGCCTGGCGTAGCCAGAGCGGTTGATGAATGGCTGGCACAAAAAATCTCCCCAACACTAAGTGTTAGGGAGACGCTTGCAATTATAAAATTATAATTATTTTTTCTTGGCAGATTTTCTAGCTTCTTTTTTGATTTCGTTGGCAGTTTTTTCTACAGAATCAGCAGCATCAGCTACGGCTTTGCTAGCTTTTTTCTTGACGACTTTTGAAGCTTTTTTAACGGACTTCTTGACGTCTGCAACTGCTGCGTCGAATTCAGCTCTTTCTTCTGCGTAATCTTCTTGGCTTTCCTTGGCCATTTTTTTAGCTTCTGCAACGATTTTCTTTTTGTCGGATTTCTTCATCAAACGGACATGATATTCTGCAAAGGTGGTGCCCATGTATGGACCTACCCAGATATATGCGATACCTAGGGTGACAATGCAGAGAAGAATCCATGGGATAAATGATAGCCAGAGCATGAAGTATTCGCCTTTGTGTCCATCCATCATAGCCATAGACTGGCGCTGTGCATCGGCAGGATCAAGATCTTCATCCTCGATCATCAAGAAGAACATCTGGGAATATGAAATGGCCTTGATGATGCCTGGAACGACAAATAGCAAGCTCCAGAGGAGAGTAAATACGAAATAGCGAAGATAGCCCACAAATGTGCGGGTAAAATTTTCTCCCTTGAAACCGATAATACAATCCTCAATCAATGGCATGCGTGATTTGGTAGTGACATTGAGATAGATATACTCCATCGCAAATGTAACAGGACCACCAATGACGAGTGACATAAGAGGTGCAACAGGTCCAAGAATCATACTGACAGCCGAGGTAGCAGCAGTAACGATGATAATGATTGCGAAGAGCATAAAAATCTTGCCCTCAATCCGTTCTTTCGCATGCTCTTTCATAGATACGCGATCCATTACTAAAAACTCCTTATATACTTATATAGTTCTTACCTTTATGATATCATATATTTATGAAAAGATTAATACAATTCTTGAAGATTGGCATCGTAGCTAGTGGTGCTGTGCTCGCAATTTTGCATTTTATTCCGGGGACTGATTTCCCTAAAATATTAAGTTATCTCGTTACTTTAGTCCTTCCATTTGGGATTGATTTCTTGCGCTTAATCGGGCTCAAAATGTCCAAGCGAATAGAAGTTGCATACCTGTTATTCCTGATTGCGGCAATGGTACTTGGCATCGATCTAGATTGGTATAAATTGATTGCACCATACGACAAAATCGTTCATACATTATCTGGCGTTCTTACTGCATTTGGTGCACGCGAATTAATTGACCAAGCATCCGGCAAGCCAGATCAACTATGGTTCAAAGCATTATTTTCTATCGGGTTTGTCGCACTTGTAGCGGTGCTTTGGGAATGCTATGAATTCTCTTACGATCAAATCACCGGTGGTCACATGCAGGAGCTAATCAAACCAGGCCTAGAAGATACTATGTATGATATTATTGTTGCATTGATTGGTGGTGTAATTGGCACAGTTCTGGCATTTCCGCCAAAGAAAAGCCAAAGCAAATAGACTATTATTTTTAGCACTCTTGACACCCGAGTGCTAGAAGACTATAATAGATGATATGACAAAACGTGATTACTACGAAGTTCTTGGTGTGAGCAAAAACGCCTCTGACGATGAGATCAAAAAGGCCTATAGAAAGCTCGCGATTAAGTACCATCCTGACAAAAATCCTGGCGACAAAGAAGCAGAGGAGAAGTTCAAGGAAATTTCTGAGGCTCATGAAGTATTGTCTGACAAGCAGAAGCGTGCTAGATATGATCAGTTTGGCCATGCTGGCGTCAATGGTGGCGCAGGTGGCGGAGCTGGCGGTGCGTATGGTAATCCATTTGGCCAGGGTGGAACATTTAATTTCAATGGCCAAGAAGTCCACTTCGATTTTGGTGGTGGCGGTGGTCTAGATGATTTGTTTGGCTCACTCTTTGGTTTTGGTGGCGGGTTCAATCGTCGTCCTCGCCGTGGGGCAGACCTAAAAACTGCTATTACAATTGATTTTAAGGATGCGATTTTTGGCACTACCAAACAGATTAGTGTAGAAGGAAAGACTATTAAACTTAAAATTCCTGCTGGTATTGATGACGGCATGAGTATCCGCCTGAAAGGTCGTGGTGGCCCAGCTCCAGAAGGCGTAGAAGGAGCAGAGAAGGGCGATCTATATGTAGTAGTCCGTGTGAAACCACACAAGACCCTGACGCGTGAGGGCGCGCTCATTCTGTCCGAGCAAAAGATTGATATGGTAGATGCCGCACTTGGTTGTGAAGTAGAAATAGAAACAGTGGATGGTCCTATTACTATGAAAGTCCCAGCTGGCACTCAGAGCGGCACACCGTTCAAGCTATCTGGCCATGGCGTCCCATTCCGTGCAGATGGTGATCGTGGTCCACATATTGTGACTATTATTGTAGAGACACCAAAGAATCTTTCTCGCAAGCAGAAAGAGATTCTAGAAGAGTTCAAAGGTGCGAAGAAGCGTGGTCTTTTCCGCTAATTATGGTATAATATATCTATGGCAACAAAAGTAAAAATTGCGAAACTAAATCGCAACAATAATCACAAGCATAGCGAGAAGCGCAAACACAACAAATAATTTGTGTTAGACTTGCTTGCGCCCGTAGCTCAGCGGATTAGAGCATCTGTCTTCGGAACAGAGGGTCGGGGGTTCGAATCCCTCCGGGCGTACCATATGCAACAAAAAGAGCCTCCCCCAAGGCTCGTTTTTTTGTTGACTATTATTCAGCTGCTTTTAGCAACGATTCGTCGTATTTGATGATTGTGCCGTCCTTTAGAATGAATACTGTTTCAAAGCCTTCAGCTCCGTTTTCGCCAGTACCAACGGTAACAATGTCAGCTACTGGACCGGAAATGTTTAGCTTACTCTTAACAGAGACTTCTTTGGTGTCTTTGAATTCGCTTGGCAAAACATAATAAACTGAGCCATCAGTCATGAGGAATAGAATTGGCGCGTCAGCCACTGCCTGTCCGTGTAGAACCTGGATACCTTTGTAGATATCGCCTGGAAGATCGGAAATCTTGCAATCTTCCTTGGCACTTTCTTCGCCAGAGGTAGTTTTTGTCTGGATTGAGCAGGATGCGATTTTGCCGTCTTTGATAGAAGAAGTGATGGTGGTGAGTACGCCAGTGTCAGATGCGCCGGAAGATGTGAAGTTGATAAAATATCCACCATCAGCAGAGCTGATAATTGGAAGTGTGAGTGTAGCTGCTTCTTCTTCGTCTTCTGCTTCCTCGGACGAAACATTAGAAAGATTGGAAATTTGGGTCTTGAGATTTTTGATCTCGCTATCTTTTTTGCTGACAGCAGTCATTTGGAAAATACCAAAACCGATACCACCAAGTGCGACTAGCACTGCAAAGACAATGGCAATGATGACCATCTTGTTGCCATTTTTTGGTTTGTCTTCGATAATGGATGGACCGCCCATTGGTGCTGATGTTGGTGTTGGTTCAGGATTTGGATTAAATCCTGGCTCAAAAGAAGGGGGAACATCCGGTGCAGGCGCAGGTGCTGCGTCAGGTGTAGCGGAAGGTGCCCCGTCATTGACTAATGAATCTAAAGATTGATTGTTATCTAACTCCATAACTTCCCTTTATTATAATAATTGTAGCTATTATAACACGCTTATGCTTAAAATCATAGGGGAATTATTTGTGATTGCGGAATTTTCTAAGTGCAATTGAGACAACATAAGTTGAGCCAAGTATCAGGGCAAACCATAGGATTGACGCCCAAATTGGTTGCTCTTTGATCCTTAGAAATGGATATGGGCCGCTGACTACATCAACCAAATTCAGTATGACTAAAACAATACCATAGAGTAGGACCGTCCCCACTGGGTAGACATCGTCAGTTGGCTGAAGCTTGTAAGTGTATTGGAATTTTTGATCTCTAAATCTCATGAGCTTGCGTGGGATAGATTTGACTTTGGCTGCTTCGGCTTCTTCATCAAAACCTTCTGGTGCGAAGTTGTCAAATAATAGAAACGCGAGTACAAAGAAGACCGGGCATAATAAATGCTGGTACAACAGTTCGTTATGGAACAACAGATAGCCGTAATTCCATTCATACATTGGCGCTAGCACAAATACCACCACTAGGAATGTAATGGTCAAACAGACTGCAGAAATGTATTTCATCAGGCGCAGCCAATAAGGTATTTCTTCGTCGCGGACAATGTAATATATGAAAATTGCACAAGTTACTAATGCTAAGATATTGCTATCCACGGTAAAATATTGCACTGGGATTGTATTGATAGAAAGTAGTAGAATTACAAAACTAATTATTTCTAATCCAACAATGAGGATGTTTAGAAAAAGCGATACTTTGCGTCTATCTTTGTAAGATAGCTTAGGCATCGTTTAGTTCTCCTTCTAGCATTTCGCGGGTAATATTGATGCTCATGCCAGGCTGAGTATTGCCAGAAAGAACAAACTTTGCCACCAAATTTTCTACGGTTTTTTGGACAATACGTTTCATTGGGCGAGCACCGAGCTCTGCATCGTAGCCACGCTCTACTAGAAGTTGTTTGGCTCCTTCATCAAGCGTGACGGAAATTTTTTGTGGAGACAATGTCTGGTTGACGCCCTTCAAAATCAAATCCAAAACTTGCATACAGTCGGCAGGGGAGAGTGGCTTAAACAAACAAATCTCATCAAAACGGTTGAGGAATTCTGGCTTGAACTCACCGGATTTCATGAGTTCGTTCATCAATTGATCTTTATAATTTACTAGTGGATTACCATTTTTTACTTGTTGACGGATTTGTTCGGCACCGGCGTTGCTAGTGGCAATCACGATAGTATCGCGGAATGATACTTCGCGGCCTTTTACATCACGCAAAATTCCTTCGTCCAAGAGCTGCAAAAGTGTAGTCAAGACTTGTGGGTGAGCTTTTTCAATTTCGTCAAGCAGGACTACAGAGAATGGTTGTTTCATTACCTGTGCGGTGAGACTCATTTCGTCTTCGGCACCATCGGCAATCAGGCGGGACACATCGTTTGCGCTGACGAACTCGTTGAGATCTACACGCACGATATTTTTCTCGCCATTGAAATAGACTTCGGAAATTGCTTTGGCCAGCTCAGTTTTGCCTACACCGGTTGGGCCGAGGAAGAGGAAAGTGCCGATCGGACGTTTTTCATTGCGGACTCCAGCTGCGGAGCGGCGCAGAGCGTCGGATACGGTCTTGACGGCTTCTTTTTGGTTGACCATGCGCTGATGGATTAATTCTTCCATGTTTAGTAATTGATCACGAGAAGTTTGATCGGTAGCCTGGGCAACTTTTACGCCTTCGGTTTTTTCTATAGCCTGGTTGACACTTTCGTCAGTCACGAAGTGATTAGGGAGTGCATATTTGCCGGCGGCATCAAGCAAACTAACTGCGCGCCCTGGCATTTCCAAATCATGGACATAGCGTTCACTCAGTCTATAGGCGGCTTTAAGCGCCCAAATAGTATAGGTCACTTTGTGTTGATATTCCAGACTTGGTATTTGGTCTTGCATTACTTTCATGGTTTCTTTTTCATTGGCAGGATTTACCATGATTTTGTTTAGATTGTTCGTCAGCACACTATTCTTTGCAGAGATTTGTAAGAACTTTTGCTTGTTCATGGTCAAAATCAAGCGGAGTTTACCAGCCTCAATTACTGGCATGATGATATTGGTGATATCAATACTACCTGTGCCATCTTCAAAGAAAAGTTGTGCGTTTTTTAGCCAGATGATGATATTCTTGGCGTTGTAAGCTTCGTCAAAAATATGCATTAGCAGCCCTTCAATCTGGCCTGGTTCTGGTGCGGCGCTGATTAATGCAGCGGCGTCTAATTGGAAAATCTGGCGGAATTTAATATTGCTTGGTAGCTTAGCGTCAGCATCCATGATTTGGTCGGCAAAAGCGTGAACGATGGTTGAGCGGCCACTACCTTCTGGACTGATTAATGCTACATTTTGTCGGCCGTCGTTAGAAAAAATCTGAATCATCTGCGAGACGATTTCGCGGTGTCCAGCTAGATGTAATTGTGTCTTGATGTGGCCTTTGCCGTAAGTAGAAATATTTTGGCCAAAGCGTTGCAA
>JAFWEB010000062.1 GCA_017515925.1 Candidatus Saccharimonadota bacterium
GCGCACTCTCTGAAGTGATGGATCCTTGATTGGGAGTTTTTCCCTGATTAATTCCCTGTTTTGGTTCAAAAATCGCTTGGCAAGGAAGGTATTAGTGAATTTTGGCACCGACATCTGTAATCGGCCAGAGGTAGAGATGGAAAATTTAAGCCCCGTAGACCACGGATTTTTGCGCACAACAACCTCTCCAAACTCTTTGTCTTGGATTATCATAAAACTCCACCTCTGTTAGTCTAAATAAATTCAGCTTAGTTAGCTAGCTGAGAAAGCACGTGTTTGAGCTGAGTGCTAAAAGTATGCTTACCAGATAGAACGATAGGTCTCTCTGATTCTGCAGGAGCTTCTAGCTCGGCGATCTTGCGATCGTATTCTTCTTTAGCTTTTGCAACAGATTTCAAACGGTTTTTTAGACGAGTCTTGATAGTATTGACATCTGTCTGAATCCAAATCAGAGATGGATTATAGTTCTGCTCGATCAAGAGTTTGCGGATTTCTTCGCGTTCTTCCTCTGTATTGAGCATGCCTTCGATGATGAGGTTTTGGCCAGAGCGAGCAATCAAATCTAGTACATAGAGTACTTTCTCTCTGGTGAAATCTTGATCTTCGGCGATTTCGTTAAGATTGTAATATGGTGCCCTAAACTGTTGTGAAAACTTCTCGCAAAAAGTAGTTTTGCCACTGGCCGGTGCACCAAAAACCAAAATTGCACGTGGCTGCGAGAGTTGCTGTGATTTTTTACCTTCCATAATACTCTTATTGTATCATAAAAATCTAAACTGTGGTGGAATTTGAGATAAGAATCTGGGACGGATAATAAAAACCCCAGGCTAGAAAGCTCATTATTCCCTGGAGGAAGCTTGGAAAAGCGCCAATATTTGCAGCAAATGAAATACCTACACAGAGATCACAGGCTAGAAATAGTAGGAAACCAATAAATGCACACTTTGAGGCGGGCGTGCGCTTGAAAAAGAACCAAATGCCGGATTGAAAGACATTGAAAAATAGCCCTAGACCATAGATACCGACCATAACATAGAGTGGATTTTGGCCAAGTAACATTGATATGGTAAAAACGAAAATCGCAGCGATGACGGAGATATTAAAAACATGTGGCTTGATACTAGACATGCGGAAGGCGTGCGTCATTTGGACTAGACAAAAAACTCCTACACCAAAGACGGAGACATTGTTAACCGCCAAAATTACATCGGCAACCAAAGTGAAAAACATGGCGGCTATCAGATAGTAATCTTTGCGGAATTTGATAAAAGAATACACCACACAGAGCAAGATTCCGGTGATTTTTAGCAATGTGACAGGGATTGAATTTGGAAAAAATGCATCAAGCCCCAGAAAATTAACAAAAATTAGCGTCCAGATAATCAACCAGGCGCGATCAGAATTACGGGACAAATTGAATAACTTTTTCATAAAGTTGATTATGGCAGGGGCGGCAGGACTTGAACCCGCGACACCCGGTTTTGGAGACCGGTGCTCTACCAACTGAGCTACACCCCTA
>JAFWEB010000004.1 GCA_017515925.1 Candidatus Saccharimonadota bacterium
AAAGAGCGCCAAGCTCATGTGGTCCGCGAGATGCGTTCCCGCAAAGTTTTTCCAAAACTCGTAATAATTCGTGATAGTGACAATCCCGTCATCACCAAATATGTGAATCTCAAAATTCAATATGGTGAAGATATCGGCGTAGCCGTAGAAGACAAAAAAGTTTCTAGCATAGAAGAAGCCATTCAAGCTGTCCGTAGTGCAAACGAAGACAAAACCGTTTCTGGCATCATCGTCCAATTGCCGCTACGCGATACTGCGCGCACCGACGAGGTTGTGAACTTGATAGATCCTAAAAAAGATGTGGACGGCCTGTCGCAAACCACACCAGATGACAAACGCATTTTTTATAGCGCCACTGCCACTGCTATTAATTGGCTACTTGCCGGACACGATGTAAATCTTTCCGACAAAAAAATAGCTTTAGTTGGTCGCGGCAGATTAGTCGGTGCACCACTAGAAAAAATGTGGCTAGGCTCCGGTTATGATGTAACGGTTTTTCGCCACGATAGTGATTTAAATGAACTTCGCGATTTTGATTTGATCGTCTCTGCTACTGGCGTTCCACATTTGATCAAAAATGAAATGGTAAAGCCTGGCGCCGTGATTGTAGATGCTGGCACCGCTAGCGAAGATGGCGTCTTGGTAGGAGACGTAGATGATTCTGTTCGTGCTCGTAATGATATCAAAGCCATCACCCCAACCATCGGCGGCGTCGGCCCGCTAACGGTTGCAGTGCTTTTTGAAGATGTAATTCAAGCAGCAAAATAAAGCACTTGCCAAAGATAATTCCGCATAGTATAGCATAGATACAGGGGATGTATTCCCCACCCTAGAGAGTGCGACTTCGGTGACACTCTCATTTTTTAATTAAACTCTAACTAGCTTTTATTGCCAGACTCGGAATTGTAAGGATTTGGGCCTCTTCTATTAAATCTTGACGAACGAGCTGTTTCGCGATTAGCGCTTCTATTTGCCTTATCTTGTTCTACGCCTTGCTGAGCATTCATCATTTCATACGTAGCTTCATCCATATCATAGCTCTTCATTTCTGCTCTTCGAGCTTCCTCCCGAGCTGTTCTCTCTCTAGCGATCCTATCTTCATTCACTGCTTGCTGAGCATTAGCGAATGCCTCTTGGGCGCTATCATCATAACTAATTGTAGAGCCACCACCAGATCCAGTTGCGGAAGAACCACCACCTGTTAAGCCGCTAGATACTGGTCCAGTACCAGATTCTCCACCCGCTGGTGTTTGAGTAGGTATTGGCCCAGGTTCGCTTTCACCACCGCGAATATCTACAATTTCATTTTCTATAGCGTTGCCTTTTTTATCTCCACCTTTAACGCCTGGTGTCTTAACTTCACCGAATGCGATACGACTGATAGTATCCTGAATATCTTTCTTGGCGCTTCCACGAATACGTTCGTTGTTCCAAGCAGCAGTTGCCTGTGCAACGAGTTTCTTCTCATTGTTGTTAAGTTCTTCACCACGAGCACGCTTCTGAGCAATGACCTGTTCGTAGCGGCGAAGCTCCTCTTTGTCTGTATTAACGAGTTGTTGCTCAGACATACCTCCAAAGTTGACCTGCCTACCTTCATGATCGGCATCATGAGCACCAGTTACATAATCAGAAATGTTACCACCAGTACCAACCGCACCGGCTTTAATTTTGCCTTCGGCTAGGTCGTTAATATAATCGTAGGTTGAACGAGCACCAGACTTGAGATCGCCAAGTTTACTATCGCCCTTCGCAGCAGCAGCAATCGCAGCTAAAGCAGCAGTATTGCCGTCATTACCAAGAGCGGTCATTACCTGATGCAACGCTTCTGCACCGTGGTGACCAGATGCCATGAGCTGGCTAGTAATAGCATATCTCTCGACATCATCTGCGGCATTGTACAAAGAGTAAGCAAGCGTATTATCTGTAAATCCATTTCCAGTTCCATCGAACGATTTTCCATCGACCTCACCAATTCTGTTGACCATACCACTGGCGACATTCTTGGATTTCATAGCCTCAACCTGACGATTAAAGCGTTTAGATGCAGCCTCGGACTGAATGAGTTCTGGGTTACTGAACATATCTTCATCGTTCATCTTCTCAAGTGCAGCCTGTGCACGTGCATATTGGAGCTGTTGTTCTGGGGTTCTCATACCTGCAGATATATTGCCAATTCTATTAGTAATTCCTTCCAGACGGCGACGTTCTGCCACACGGCTTCTAAGTTCTTCACGATCTTTTGCGTTTGCTTGAATATTCTTGAATGCGCCAGTTCGTTTGACACCTTCGCCAGCAAGTCTTCCAAGTCCTCCACCAATCTTGCTGCCCACGCCTGAAATCTTTGCACCGATATTTCCGAGTGCAGAGAACGAACCCTTGAGTAATGTCGGAACAAAGAAGAATGGAACCACAGTGATCAGAGCAGCAAGTAAGTTTGGCCAGAAATCAGTGCTGGTAGATGCTATTATCCTACCTGCTAGGGCTGATCCGCCAATCATTGCACCACAAATTGGAAATAGTAATAGAAGCCCAGTTAGCGCCTTCCACCACCGCTGGAAAATCGGTTTAGTATTAGGCAACATGTAAAATACAAATGCGAGTGGTGAGACTACCACGAGAATAATCACACCGGCTTGCCTTACGCCCAGAAGGATGAACATAAACAGCACGCTAATGAGGATACTAATCAAACCAAGTAATAGTGGCAGTATTACAAATGGAGCCCACATAGGAAATGTTGCAGCGGCCGTACCGATAGCTGCTCCGCCAATTGCTCCGGAAATCAAAGTTGCTACTAGACTCTCTCCTGCTTCGGCCTCAGGCGCCTGGATAGGAATCGAGTCAAACAAGCTCCTTAACCCGTATCCTGAGATGTTTGATATGTCAACAAGTAGCTGGCAGATAATATACGATAAGTTTATCAGAACCGCTGCCACTATTAGCTTTGGTAAAATCCTCTTGATACCCAGATTATCTATACCAATACCTGTCACTTGAGAAAAAACTACTACCAATAACAATATTACGAATGCAATATTTGCAAATCCTTGGAATATTTGCCAGCCACTATAAATGCTGTTTCCCTCGGTTTTAAATACCGTAACATCTATTTGTAAGAAAGGTTCAATCACACTTTGATAAATTACATCCATGGTTTCTCTTAGTGCGGTAATAATTGGACATACAATCCAGCCCAGTGAATTAGCTCCGTTAAAACACCCCTCCTCGTCATATGTTCCATATTCTCCCTCCTGATGTGTAGGTGGGTCGCCGCTAGTACATTCACCTACGCCAGTTATTTCAATACCAGCAGAAGAGAGAGCAGAGATGAACCCAGCCGGATCAACCGTCTCATACCACTCGCCGCTACTAGACGGGATGTAAAATGTAGTTGGCTTACCTGCGTTCTCAATGTATTTCACATAGACTTTATTACCCTTGCTGTCTGTAATTTCGGTTGCACCATCCATCCATTCACATTGAGCTTCAAAATACTGGCTCAGATAATCATTGAACAGTGCTTGCCTTTCTGTCGGTCCAAATGTGTAATTAAAGTTAGACCCGAAGAATGATTGTGCAGCCTTATAATAAGCCTGAACTGGAGCATCCAATACATAAGTATTCGTCACTGCTTCCGATATATCTTCTGCAGGTGGATAGTCAACTCCTTGTGGATAATAAAACCTTCCGTCGCTCGATGATATTGAGCCATCTTCAGGTGATGCAACTTGCATGATCTGACTATATACTTCATTTAAAATAGATTGTAAATTACTTCCTTTTACTGCTCCAGTTACATAAAGCTCGTTTACTGCAGTACCGCCAGAAATAATACCTTCACTAATTCTAGAAAGATTGAGCTTTAAAAAGTCTCCAGCAGTTTCTTCTGCAAAATAATTATCCGTAGCTATACCATTGTTATCGACGAAGGCACAAATATTATTCGTGTACATCGTTTCATCTTTTCCAGAAGCACCATCGTGCATATAGAATTTGATGCGTCCACACTGTTTTTTCTTCGTGCCGCCACCGCTAGATGCTGGTTTGTACCCAAGTTTTAATAAATATTCTTCTTTCGACTTAGAACTCTTTGGATCAAATCCAGTTCCAATATGACTATCCAATAGTACACTACAAGAAAATTCACCATCACTTGATTTTGTATTTGGCAAAGCAACTTTTACCCCCTCATTGCCAATAACAGTTCCTGGCCCAACCAAATCAGTGGTTATGTCAACTTCCTTCAAAAAGGCATTTTGAAAATAACATTTGTGAAGGTCTGCCTGCGCCGCAAGCTGACCATAATCACTGGCCGCATTTGTTGAAGTAGTGCCAAATATGCCGGCAAACAAAAAGATTGCAATCAAAGAAAGAATAATTGTAACTTTCTTTTTGCTCATTAGTTACTTTCCCCCTCAGCATTTGCATTTGACATTTCTTTAATCTTTTCCGCACTTGTTGGATTATTAATCTCATCTCTAATTGTAGCTATGCCATTTACTAAATTATTAGTCGCTGATTTTATAATCAATTGAGATGTCTCATTAGCTTCCTCTGCGGATTGTGTATCTGACTCCTTCATGCTTACTTTGCAATTAGCAGAAACTACACCATCGTCACTAATGCATTTCTTCTTTTTTGCATCTTCAAGAAATTTTTTATAATAATCAAAAACTGTTTTCTGATTGTTATAAAAATCTTTTGACCTGCTATAAGTAGAATCGCTAAAGACAGAATAATTATTTGTGAAATAGTTCTCCAACCCATCGTCGCCTTCTGAAATATAAATCGGAGCGAGCGTCTCAGTGCTAATTAATCCAACTTGGGAATAATTGTATAGGAAGTAAAAAACTTCTTTGTGAGACGGAATCAATGTCTTTAGGATTGCTGATTTTTCTGATAAATCCGATCTGTCATAACTAGAAATAAAGTTATCAAAATGCGTTTTTGCGGATTGATAAAAGCCTTTTAAATCTTCCGCACTTTCTGAAAGAACATTGTAGACTTCGTATTTTCCAGAAATAGAAATAGCAGAATTAACAGGCTCAGATGACGCCTCTCCACTAAGCATATAGTTCGCATAATTATTAAAAGCAACATCTACGCTTAGGGAAGATGAAGTGCCACCATTACTGCTCTTCTTATCTCCCCCACTAACAAATGCAAAAATAATTCCAACTACCAGTGCAATTGCACCAAGTACTAGAATTACGCCACCGATCTTGATCAGTAATGCTTTGTTGATTGGTTTAGAGCCACCAGCAGGTTTGTCATTTGGGCTAGACGAAATGATAATATCACCTGTTACAGGGTCGACATTGTCGACTCTCTTTCTTTGGAGCAAGCTTTTACCGCTCGCAAAACTGTTCCCGCTGTTTAGCGAGTCCATTGTCTGCGAGACGTTTGCCCCTGTAGATAATGTATTTCCCCCGAGATTACCAGCAGCGCCAAAAACAGGATTAGCCCCAGTAGACTGTGCTTGTCTATTTTGACCTTCCTGCCCACCGGGTTGCCCACCCTGTGGCGCTGTTTGTTTTGGATCCATTGTGGTTTTATTATACCATAAGCGGGTTGAAAAAGGAAGAAAAAAC
>JAFWEB010000063.1 GCA_017515925.1 Candidatus Saccharimonadota bacterium
CTTTCGGCTGGCTTTTTGGCGATACTTTCTTCTATTGCTTTGGTAGAGGTGTCTGGCTTTTCTACTCCAGCAAACTGGCGCGCCAAGGTCTGATTCCAGATCATTCCATCAGGTGTCGGCAAAATTACCTCTGGGCGTGGCTCTCCGGCAGCCTTAGCCTTTTCTACCACGCTTTCAATTGCGGCATAGACTGGCTCACACCTCAGTAACATTCCATCTCCACCCCCATAAGGTGTATCGTCTACGGATTTGTGTGGACCGATGCCAAAATCACGCAAATTCACAAAATCAAACTCCGCAATGCCTTTTTCTGCAGCCTTCCACATCATAGAAGTCTCTAGATATGGACGCAAAGCATCCTCAAACAGAGTGATAATCGTGAATTTCATCTTTAACATAATCATATTATACCATATTCCTGGCAGAAATCTAGTAAATGTGGTATAATATCGGCGGGTGGTTAGGTCTTTAAAAAGGAGGGTGAATTATGCAGACATTATTTATAATAGTTGTACTATTTTTAGTTGGATTTACTCTGTTGTTATTCGTTACAACCTACGTAATAAATCATGATGATAATTTGCGATACGCCGTTGAAAAAGGCGTAGAAGAATTCAAAGAGGAGCAGGAAGAAAGCAATCGCCTCTCTAGGAAGACTCTGGAGCAGCGGATGACGAGCGAAAAAGTAGAAGATTTGGTGCTTAATTTTGTCAAGCAACACTTGAACTACTATGTTAATCATTCGGATTCCAAAACTCCTTACGATCTGTTTCTCCAGAATTATCATGCCATCATCGATATGAGTAGTATCAAGTGGCCTTATCTTCGCAAAACCGACAAGCGCTTTCTACAGAGAGATGCTAGCTTTGCTAATTTAGAGGATAAATTTGTCACGCAGTTTCGCAATATTGATGCGATGCGAGTGTCAGGGGTTTTTATCCACGATCAGCTAATGTCTATCTTGGACAAAATCAACAGCATCGCCATAGAGATGAAAAATCTAATGATGCTGGATATAGATACCGAGGTAGAGCCGAAAGAGCCAGAAAAAACTTACGATGAATTAATTGAGGAGATGCGAGAATCTTCTAATCATCAACTCACCACCGGCGAAGGTGATCAAGAAATCGCCAAGCTCACTCACAATATCGTCATATTAAACGACCTCTGGAAAAATGTTTTTTCTACTGGGATGATTGACGAATATCGCGAGGTAGAGGAAAACCTCTGGGCCCTGGTAGACGCCTATCAGAAAGCAATGTGTAGCCAAGGATCGCTGACAGTTGTGACGGAAAATTTCATCAAATTACACTCAATCATCGAGAGTCTGAATGCGATTGCCAAGATCCGAATCGAGCGCAAGAACAAATTATCCGAGGGTCTAGAATTAGACTCCTTAGAAACTGTAGTCAAAAATACGCTCGCCCAAGAAACATCGGGAAGCGCCTAATACACCCACCTATAGCGGCACTGAAAAAGTGCCGCATTTTTATGATTTACCTCTTGACAAAATGCTTATATTTAGTTACACTAAACATAAGCTGAAACGCTTCACAGGGGTTCCACTGATCTTTAGTGGAGTGTGGAGACTACATTAAAAACAAAAACAGCGGATTAAAACAAACCAATGTGCCCCAAGGGTGGGCGCGCTTCAGTGATAAAGCCAGTAGCAATAC
>JAFWEB010000064.1 GCA_017515925.1 Candidatus Saccharimonadota bacterium
CGCTTAGTTGTGCTATACTATATCTATGGAAGAGAAAATTGAAGCAATCAAAAAATGGTTAGGCACCGGATCGATTAATATTTTTGGTTTGCCAATGAGTGGCAAGGATACGGTCGGAATCAAATTAGCAGAAATGCTAGGTGCGAGATTTTTGTCGTCTGGAATTATCATCCGTGCGATGGAGCAGGAGCAAAATCAGCACTATACTGACAGCGGCCAATTAATTCCAAATGATGTATTTTATAAATGGGTTTTGCCATACTTTAGTAGGAGCGATTTGGCGGATGTACCTCTAGTATTATCATCCGTTGGGCGCTGGAGTGGCGAAGAAAATTATGTGATGAATGCTGCTGATGATGGCGGGCATCCAATCAAAGCCGTAGTCTTATTGAATATTTCTGAAGCTGATGTGACAGAGCGTTGGAACATTGTGCGTGAGCAAGGTGTGCGTGAAAGTGGCGAAATCACCAAACGTGAAGACGACAAACGCCGCGAAGTATTCGACACTAGAATCAAAGAGTTCAACGAAAAAACCGTGCCAGTATTAAAACACTACCAAGAGCTTGGATTGCTCGTTCCAGTGCAGGCAGACATGACGCGCGAAGAAGTGTTGAACTTGGTTGTCGAAAAATTATATGAATATTCACTAAAGAATTAACAAAAAGACCGGCTCTTAAAAAGCCGGTTTTTGCTTGATGCTAATCCCTTTTTAGCATCACGGTAAATGCCTCGGATGGGATATCGATTTTGCCGAAACGTTTCATACGGGCTTTGCCGCGTTTCTGTTTTTCTAGAAGTTTGGCTTTGCGATCGCGATCGCCGGTATGGATTTTGACGGTCACATCTTTTCTATACGCGCCAATAGTTTCGCGCGCGATAATGCGCGCGCCGATGGCGGCCTGAAGTGCCACCTCGTAGTTTTGGCGTGGAATAACTTCTTTGAGTTTTTTGGTGACATCGCGGCCAATTGCGTCTGCTTCGGAGCGGTGGCACATCACGGCCAGTGCGTCGATTTTCTGGCCGCCGACCAGAAAATCTACACGCACTAAATCTTCTGGCCGGTAATCGGCAAGTTCATAATTAAACGAGGCATAGCCTGATGTAGTGGACTTGAGCTGGTCATAAAAATCGGTCAGAAGATTTGCCATCGGCGCTTCAAAGTCTATCACAGCGCGGTCTTCTATGTATGACAAATTAGTTTGCACTCCGCGTTTTTCTACAATCAAATTCAGGACATTGCCAATCATTGATTTTGGCAAAATGATTTCGCCTTTTACCCATGGTTCGCGAATCTCGATAATTTCGGACATATCTGGAAGATCGGCAGCTGATTTGATTTCTATTTCTTCGCCAGAATTTAATAATACATGATAGTTGGTAGATGGATTTGTAACGACCAAATCCAAATCAAATTCGCGTTCCAATCGCTCGCGGATGATATCCATGTGGAGCAGTCCCAAAAATCCGATGCGAAGGCCAAATCCGAGCACTGGTGAATTTTCTGGCTCAAAGCGTAAAGCTGAATCAGACAATGCGAGTTTTTCAATAGCTTCTTTTAATGTCTTGTAATCTTCGTTAGAGACTGGGAAAAATCCGGCATAGACAAATGGCAAGACGTCTTTGTAGCCTGGCAAAGGTTCTTTGGCAGGCTGCTTAGCTAGGGTTACGGTATCACCCACTTTTGCTTCGCGCGTGGTTTTGAGGTTAGTCACGATATAGCCAATTTCGCCTTCAGTGAGCTCGGGCTTAGGCGACATGCCAGGGTTCAAAATCCCAACTTCTAGAGCGATGCCTTTTTTGTCGGCGGCCATCATCTGGATCTCGGCATTTTTTGGCAAAGTTCCATCAAAAATTCGCACATACAAAACTACGCCACGATAATCATCGAAATAACTGTCGAAAATCAGTGCCTTCAAGGGTTTCATGCCTAAA
>JAFWEB010000005.1 GCA_017515925.1 Candidatus Saccharimonadota bacterium
TTCCAGTCCTTATGGAGAATCAAAATTTGAGATTGAACAAATGTTGAAATCTGAAGCAGAAAGAGACCGTGATTTCCACGCTTCCCTACTTCGTTATTTCAATCCAATCGGCGCAGATCCGTCAGGCAAGCTCGGCGAAGATCCAAATGGCCGCCCTAATAATCTAATGCCAATCATTATGAAAGTTGCAAAAGGAGAAATTCCAGAATTATCCGTCTATGGCAATGATTATCCAACACCGGATGGCACATGTATCCGTGATTATATTCATGTGATTGATTTAGCCAAAGGTCATCTGGCAGCTCTGGAGCATCTTGTGAATAATCCAGACGATAACTTGCAGATCTATAATCTAGGCTCCGGCAAAGGCACTAGCGTGCTAGAAATGATCTCTGCCTTTGAAAAAGCCAGTGGCAAAAAACTGCCTTACAAAATCGTTGACCGTAGACCAGGTGATCTTCCAGAATTTTATGCCGACCCAACCAAAGCCGAAAAAGAACTCGGCTGGAAAACCGAGCTTACTATCGATGACGCAATGCGCGACACTATCAACTATCTAAACAACAATTAGGCTCGAACTGCCGAATATGCTCCCCAAGCTAATTTGAACAAAGCTGGGTGAATCATTACGAGATAAGTAGCAATTTTGTCACGCTTGGTAGCAACTGGATTTTTGGTGGCGAATTTGTGATTTTTGCGGATGTATTCTACAACTTCTTTCTTTTTAGCAACAATTTCTGGCGAAGTTACTTTTGCACTTTCTATCATCCAAAGTACAGAAAACCTAGCGTGAATGCGCCTGACATTTACTGTGTTGATAAGGTATGGAAAATCTTTTTGTACGCTATCACACATTTCGTCAGTCAAACGGATAATATCAAATTTGCTTTCATTGAAAGAAGATGAAGAAATTGAGCCTTTGCGTTTTTGATAATAATACTTAGGCTCACCACCATAGGCAATGTTTGGACATTGTTTTATAAGTTTATATGTGGTACCAAGATCTTCGTGTACCGTTCCCTCTGGAAATGTCACGCCTTCCCACAAATCACGACGGTACAATTTGGCATAGGCCGATACGTTGAATCCTTCTTCTCGCATCATGCGACCCATTGCTTCTTCTGTGCTCATATTCTTCTCGCCATATTTTGCGCCATAATCTACTTTGGTGCCTTTGAGTGTGGTTTCCAGGATCGCACAAATAGACATTTTGCTGTTATATTTTTGCACCAAGGAATAAAGATAATGAACAGCATCAAGCGCCAATGCATCATCTGAATCTAGAAATGTAATATATTCGCCTTTTGCTTCTTGTAAACCTCGGTTTCTCGCACCAGAAAGCCCTCGGTTTTCTTGGTGAATTACAATAAAACGAGAATCAAGCTTGGCCTTTTCGTCACAAAAAACACCACTACCATCAGTTGATCCATCATCAACTACAATAAACTCTAGTTTTGGGTAATTTTGATGCATCAAAGAATCAAAACATTTCTCCAAATATGGGAGCACATTGTATACCGGCACAATAATAGATATAAGCGGCATTTCCATACTTATAATTATATAACAATAACTATTTTTTCGGGGTGAAATATGATAAAATATAAGAATATGAGTATAGACTCTAATCTGTTTAGCAAAAGGAATCGCGTGCTCTTAGGCGAGCTCGTGAAAACTGATTTTAAGCTCCGCTATCAGGGTTCTGTACTTGGTTATCTTTGGGCTCTGATCAAGCCGCTTTTAATGTTCGCTATCCTTTATGTTGTTTTCTCTCAGATTCTCAGGTTTGGCGATAAAATCGACCATTATCCTGTATATCTCTTGGTCGGTACCGTTCTATGGAGCTTTTTCACAGAGTGTACCCAGCAAGGTATTCACGCCATCGAACAACGCGGCGAACTGCTTCGCAAAATTAATTTCCCTAAATACATTGTTGTACTTTCCGCTACTAGCACCGCTGTGATTAATGTTCTAATCAACCTTTGCGTCGTCGTAATATTTGCTTTGATCAGCGGCATCAGCCCTTCTTGGTCTTGGTTACTTGTCCCACTATCACTACTAGAGCTCTATGCCCTAGCTCTGGGTGTTTCCCTTTTGCTTGGCGCAATTAATGTCAAATTCCGCGATATTGGTAATATTTGGGATGTTTTGATGCAGGCAATGTTTTATGCAATTCCTATCATCTATCCTCTTTCTATGGTCGCAGAAAGAAGTGCCCTAGCTGCAAAAATTATCTTACTCAATCCTATCGCCCAAGCAATTCAAGACATCAGGCATAATCTCATTACTACTCAGGCAGAGACTACATGGGGCGAACTGCATTTCTGGGCAATCATACCAATTGTAATAGTTGTTGCAGTATTTATTGTGTCTATTTTCTACTTCCGCAGAAAATCTAAATACTTTGCAGAGGAGGCCTAAATGAAGTGGAGCGATCGTTATCTCAAGAAAATGAAATCTGCCGCCGAAAAGGAGGCCTTAGATAATAGTATCTCGATTGAGGTAAAAAATTTGCACAAGAGTTTCAAGCTCCCTACCGAACGTTCATGGGGGCTCAAACAAGCCATCTTCAATCGTCTCAAAGGTGTCAAAGGTTATCGAAAACAGGAAGTCCTACGCGGTATTTCTTTCGACGTCAAGAAAGGCGAGTTCCTCGGCATTGTCGGACGAAATGGTAGCGGCAAATCCACCCTTCTAAAGACTCTATCAGAAATTTATGTCCCAGACAGCGGCAGCATTAAAATCAACGGCACACTTGTTCCATTTATCGAGCTTGGCGTAGGTTTTAATCCAGAATTAACTGGCCGCGAAAATGTCTATCTCAACGGTGCCCTGCTCGGCTTTTCTAATAGCGAAATGGACGAAATGTATGAAGAAATCGTCAAATTCGCCGAGCTAGAACAGTTCATGGACCAAAAGCTCAAAAACTACTCTTCTGGTATGCAGGTTCGCTTGGCATTTTCTATTGCAATTCGTGCTCATGGCGACATCTTAATTCTAGATGAAGTCCTCGCCGTTGGCGATGCTGCCTTCCAAGAAAAATGTAATGATTATTTCAAGAGTTTACATGGCAACCAGACCGTTATTCTAGTCACCCATTCCATGGAAAATGTTATGCGCTTCTGCGATCGTGCAATTTTAATTGAAGACGGCAAAATCGCTTGCGAAGGTAAACCAGAAAAAGTCACTAAAGCTTATAACGCACTTTGGCAATAATAATTACTTTCTTCTAGCTTTTAGTTGTTTTTTGAGCTGCAACATAAACACTTGTGGCGGCATCTTCAAAATATTTCGGAGATTCTTCCAATTCTCTTTTGGGAAGTATCCTTTTAGCACCATATTTTTGGAATCAGCATCATGCATTTCTGCGCGCACACGAAGCGCATATTTTTCTAGCTGGCTTTCTGGCAAACGCATCAAATTATCATAGTAACTAGCAAATTTAATAGGCTGCAATACTCTGCCAAAAGTTTCATAAATCTTTCTCTTACGCAAAGTCCTCTCGATCTCTGCAAACTCTTCATTTACTAGCAAATATTTTTCTTCCTCTTTTATAATTGAAGGTTCAGGTATACGGAAATGATAGTAAGCTTTGTTAGAGAGCACAATTGCTCCGCCTGATGTTAGGGACTTAATATGGAAATTGATGTCGAGATAATCTGGAATAATTCCCTCAAAGAAGGTGATGTTTTCTTTTTGCAAATATTCTTTTTTGTATAGCCCCGCCCAGACAATCGCCGGCTCATAAAAGATGTGTGTATCCTCGGTTGGATCTATCACATAGTTGGCTTCATCATCTAGCACTGCTTCATGCAAATCATTTTTACCATCATGAAAATCATAATAATTACATCGCACTACATCGGCATCAAATTTTTTGGCGAGCGCAAATAGCTCGATATACATTTCTGGATCAATGAAATCACTAGAGTGTAAGAAACCAACATATTCTGCTTTTGTGAGAGCTAGACCCTGGTTCATCGCATGTGCAAAGTCTGTTGTTTTGCAAAGAATCGCCCGCATACGCTGATCGCGTTTTGTGTAGTCTGCAATAATTTCTTGGGAACGATCATCCCTGAAGTTGACTAAAATCAACACTTCCATGTCATCCAAAATCTGATTATGTACCGTGCGTAGACAGTCCACTAGATTTGGATCATTTTCGTGGACAAACACCAAAACCGACACGCGAGGAGAATCAGTGTATTCCTCCTCTTCGTCGAAATCTCGTTCAGTATTTGTGCCGATTGCCATATATTATTCTTGTTCTAATTCTTTTAGATAGCGAGAGAGTGCATCTTGCCAAGTTGGTAGTGGCGAAAAACCAGCTTCTTTTAATTTGGATTTATCCAAGCGAGAGTTGAATGGACGAGCTGCCACAGAAGCACCATATTCTGCCGTGGTCACTGGAATTACTTTTGAATTAATACCAGCTTGCTTGAAAATTTCTTTGGTAAAATCAGCCCAACTAATATAGCCGCCTTCATTAGTTGCGTGATAGAATCCATACTTGTCAGTCTCTATCATATCTACTAGCAAACGAGCTAAATCTGGCGTATATGTAGGCGTACCAATTTGATCATCTACTACGCGCACTTCTTCGTGTTCACTGCCCACCTTTAGCATGGTCTTGACGAAATTCTTACCATTCTTGCCAAAGACCCAGGCAATACGCACAATGAAATATTCATCTGTATTGTCTGTGACAGCCTTTTCGCCATCGAGCTTACTCTGGCCATAAATATTGAGTGGAGCATAGTTTTTGTCGTCTGGTTGCCATGGTTCAGTTCCCTGGCCGTTAAATACATAGTCCGTAGAAATATAGACCATCTTGGCGCCAACTTTTTTGCAAGCCTTGGCGATATTTGCAGTACCTTCTACATTTACTTTGCGCACTATTGGTTGATTCTCTGGATCTTCTGCACCATCCACATTAGTCCAAGCAGCACAGTGTACGACTGCATCTGGCTGGTATTCTTCTATCACGCGATTTACTGCATCAGCATCGGTAATATCCATAATGGTGGTTTTATATTCTGTTTTATCACTACCGGAGCGATCTGCGCCAAGCCCATCATAGCCACGGCTGATTAGCTCCAACATTACATCATGACCAAGTTGGCCAGAAGTGCCCGTAACTAATACCTTCATTAATCCTCCTCTTTTTGATAATTACCGGATAAAATATCCTGCCACCATTCTTCGTTGTCGACATACCATTTGATGGTTTTCTTGATACCGTCTTCAAACTTGGTTTCTGGAAGCCAACCTAGTTCATCATGGATAAATGTTGGGTCAATCGCGTAGCGACGATCGTGACCTTTGCGGTCCTCAACAAATTCAATCAGGTCTTCACTCTTGCCGAGTTCTTTGCAAATTAACTTTACAATATCAATGTTTGCCATCTCATTATGGCCACCCACATTGTATACTTGGCCAATTTTGCCATTATGAATAATCAAATCAATTGCACGGCAGTGATCCTCTACATAGAGCCAGTCACGCACATTTTTACCATCACCATAGACTGGAAGTGGTTTATCATGGAGTGCGTTGATAATCATCAAAGGAATTAGTTTCTCTGGGAAATGATATGGTCCATAGTTGTTTGAACAACGAGAAATTGTAGCTGGGAAATTGAATGTTCTGCAATATGCCATTACTAACATATCTGCGCCAGCTTTAGATGCGCTATATGGGCTACTAGCATGAAGTGGAGTTTTCTCAGTGAAGAATAGGTCTGGGCGATCTAGTGGTAGGTCACCATATACCTCGTCCGTAGATACTTGGTGATAACGAGGGATGTTTAGTTCGCGGCATACTTCCATCAAAACTTGAGTGCCACGGACATTGGTTTCTACAAAGATTTCTGGGCCAGTGATAGAACGATCTACATGACTTTCTGCAGCAAAGTTCACTACGATATCTGGTTTTTCTTCTTCAAATAGCTTCTTAATAGCTGGTTTGTCGCAAATGTTAATCTTCGCGAAACGAAAATTTGGATTCTTTTTTGCCTCACGCAAAGTGTGAATATTACCAGCATAAGTTAGACAATCTACACAGACGATACGATAATCTGGGTATTTGTTTAACATGTAATAGACAAAGTTGGATCCAATAAATCCAGCACCGCCAGTAACTACAATTGTTTTTGCTGCCATTATTTTTCCTCCTTAAATGTTATTCCTGATTCAGCAAGAGTAGGATGTTTCTGATCCTTCTCGCTGAGAGTATATTCCGCATCAATTTCTGGCCACTCAATGTTGATGTCTACATCATTGTACATCAGACCACCTTCTTCTTCTGGGTGATAAAAATCATCGCATTTATAAGCAAATTCCGCCATATCGCTAAGCACTAGAAAGCCGTGTGCAAAGCCGCGTGGGATCATTAATTGCTGCTTGTTCTCGCCAGATAATTTTGCCCCAACCCATTGACCATAAGTAGGACTTCCCTCGCGTAAGTCTACAGCTACATCAAATACTTCACCTTTTAAAACGCGAACCAGCTTGGCTTGTGGGTGAATCTTCTGGAAATGTAGGCCACGAAGCACACCCTTTTTAGAGCTGGATTGATTGTCTTGAACAAATGTGTAATCAAGTCCTGCTTCTTTGAAATCTTTTTCACTATAGGTTTCCATGAAATATCCACGTTCATCACCAAACACTTTTGGAGTGATGATGTAGACACCTTCAATCTTTGTTTTCTCAAAAGTAAAATTGCTCATTATTCTTTGATTCTCCTTTCTACGACATTTTTGAGGTGTTGGCCGTAGCTGGATTTGCCATATTTTGCAGCGGAATCTAGGAGCTCTTCTTTTGATATCCATCCATTCTTATAGGCGATTTCTTCTGGTGCGGAGATTTCTATGCCCTGACGTTTCTGGATAACGCGGACAAAATCTGATGCATCGGCTAATGAGTCCATAGTACCAGTATCTAGCCATGCAAAGCCACGACCTAGCACCTGAACATCTAGGAGCTCTTCTTTTAGGTACATTTCGTTAAGAGAAGTAATTTCTAGCTCACCGCGAGCAGAAGGGGTGATAGTTTTGGCTCTTTCGGATACGCCTGCAGGATAGAAATAAAGACCAGTCACAGCATAGTTACTCTTTGGATGCTCTGGTTTTTCTTCAATAGAGAGAGCGTGCCAATCATCGTCGAATTCCACCACGCCAAACCTCTCTGGATCCGTAACATAATAACCAAAAACGGTTGCGCGGCCGTTCTCTGCATCTTCTACCGCCTCTTGCAAAGATTCGGTAAAACCACGACCATAGAAAATGTTATCACCAAGAATCATTGCACAAGGCTCGCCATTGATAAATTCTTCGCCCAGCGTGAATGCCTGCGCCAATCCATCTGGAGATGGTTGAACCTTGTAAGAAAGCTTGATTCCCATCTTGGAACCATCGCCCAGGAGTCTTTCAAAATTAGGCAAATCATTTGGTGTAGAAATGATTAAAATATCACGAATTCCAGCCAACATCAGTGTGGCAAGTGGGTAATAAATCATTGGTTTATCATAGACCGGCAACATCTGTTTTGATGTAGCAAGTGTAAGCGGATAAAGCCTCGTTCCAGAACCGCCTGCTAAAATAATTCCTTTCATGAAAAAA
>JAFWEB010000065.1 GCA_017515925.1 Candidatus Saccharimonadota bacterium
CTGTTCTCAATACCATTAATATATAGAGCTTTCACTGCAGGAATGTTGAGGGATCCAGCAAGTGCACGGCGAATTGTGACATTGCCATACCATCCACCAGTATAGTTACGAAGCATACAAGTACCAGTGTATCCTGCACAATAGATTGAGTCGATGTTCTCATCCTTTAGCACGCTACCTGGGCCATAGTTCTGGCCAGCACGTTCCATAAATAGTGGGCCATAGTCGATAATAGGCTTCATCGAAGAACCTGGCTCGAGTTGTGATGTTGCAGCGTTCACCTCGCCATAACCTGGGATCTTCCAGTCGACGGAACCAACCATTGCAATCACCTGAGCAGTTTCAACATCTACAGATGCAAGAGCGATGTTATCGCTACCATTTGATGCCATCAAAGCTGCACCATTTGCCACAGCTTGCTCGGCCATCTGCTGAGCCTTGTAGTCTAGGGTGGTCTTGATAGTAAAGCCACCGGCACGCATGGTCTTAACACCATATTTCTTTTCTAGCATGTCTTTGACCTCTAGCACGAAGTGTGGGGCCTTGATATTGTCATACTGGTTTGTTTCTGGCTTGATCGTGTCTAGGACATTTTCGGCTTTGGCGGCTTCGGCTTCTTCTTTGGTGATGTAGCCCATTTCTGCCATCACATCTAGGGTATATTGCTGACGCCAAATTAGAGCTTCGTGACCATATTCATTATATGGGTTGAGCACAGCAGGGTTGTTTGGAATTGCAGCGAGCAATGCTGCCTCAGCCAAAGTCAAATCCTTTGCGCTCTTGCCAAAGTAAGTCTGTGCACCAGATTCTACACCGTTACGACGACCACCATAAGGTGACTCGTTGAGATACATGGTAATAATCTGTTCCTTGTCATACATCTTCTCTACCTCGATAGCAAGGATGGCTTCCTTAATCTTACGTGGGATACCAGAAAGGCCACGATCTTTTGCTTCGTCAGAGAAGTAGACTTGCTTAATCAACTGTTGGGTGAGTGTAGAACCACCCTGGACGCTCTTGCCAGATAATGTAGAGAATGCAGCACGAATCAGGGACCAGAGATCCACACCGTTGTGGCTATAGAAGTTCCTATCCTCGATTGCGACTGTAGCTTGGCGCATATACATAGAAATCTGATCGCCATCTACGACTAAGCGGTAATCACCGTCACCTTTATCTTCCCAGAGGATTTCTCCGTTACGGTCTAGGTAAGTATTAACTGTCTCAGAGACTTTCAATTCGTCTAGCTGGATAGCATCCAAATCTTTCTTGAAATACAAGAATAAGCCGCCAAGTGTAATGATAAAAATCAAAACTACAGCAGCAACAATCTTCAAAAATGTCTTGAGACCACGCTTAGAGAACCAATATTTGAATACACGCTTTGGATGGAAATGCATCAAGAAACGCTTGACTGGATTCTTTGGCAAAGTAGCCAAATCCTCGGCGCGCTTTCTAGCTTGCTTTTCTTTCTTTACTTTTTTGCGATAGACCAAACTGGAGTACGTACTCATACTCTTATTACCACGCTTAAACAAACTCCTCTTTGGAGCTTTAGAGGATGATTTACTCTTGAGTTTAGGTGCTTTCGCAGTCTTTGGTTTATCGCTATTCTTCTTCATAAGCTTTATTAATTATAACACGATTTAACGCACGACGGCAAACTTATTTTTGCCTCTTTTGAGGATGGCTGGAGCATTTGTGACTTTGGTTTCGTCGGTAATTTTGGTGCCATTTATAGAGACGGCTCCGGACTTGATGAATTGACGAGCTTCTTTTTTGGAGCTAGCTAGTCCAGTTTCTACAAGATCATCAACAAGTGACACAGAGATTGGTTTAGTTGGCAAAATCAACGCTGCCTGCTCAATATCTTTGTCAGAAAATTCTACATCTTTTTGGAATAATTTCTCGGATAGATTAATTACCGCTTCGGCTGCCTCTTTGCCATGGACTACTTCTGTAGCGCCTTTGGCTAGAACCTTCTGCGCAATACGCTGAGATGGGTCTACGGCGTGCTTTGCTAAGACGCTCTCGATAGTTTCCTTATCATAAATTGTGTAGATCTTTAACAAATACTCTACGGCACTATCGGCCTGATTTAGCCAGAATTGATAGAAGTCAAAGACGGAAGTGAAATTCAGTGAGTAGTCAATGCCCTCAGCTTTTGCGACTTCTTCTGGTAGCTTGACGGTCTCGCCAGCTAGCCAGACGGCATTGCCTTCGGACTTGCCAAACTTGCGGCCACTTACCGGATCGATAATGAGAGGCGTAGACCAGACATTGGCTTCTTCGCCAGCAAACTTACGAATCAAAGAAATACCGCTAGCACAGTTGCCATATTGATCTGCTCCACAGAGCTGCAAATCTACTCCGTATTGTCTATATAGATGATAAAAATCATAACCCTGAATCAAAGTATAAGAGAACTCGGCATAAGAAATACCAGAGCCGCCCTCGCCCATGCGAGATTGAATAAATTTGCGATCCATCAGTTGAGTCATAGAAAATGCCTTGCCTACAGTGCGCAAGAAATCAATGTAGTTCATATCTTTGAACCAGTCGTAATTATCTACCATGGTTAGGTCGACATCTTTGCCTTCAGAAGCGTTGATTAGGCATCTTTCAATCTGGTTTTTGATGCAATTCTTGTTGAATTCTACTTCTTCTAGTGGTTTTAGCTCGCGCTCCTTGGTGTCTTTTGGATCACCAATTTGGCCAGTCGCACCACCTACCAAAAGATATGGCTTGTAGCCATGGCGCACAAAACAAGCACACATCATGAGAGCAGCTAGATTACCAATCGTCAGAGAATCTGCCGATGGATCAGCACCCCAATAGAATGACTTGTTTTCCTTTTCGTCTAAAAATGTTGGATCTTTGATTGTGGTCTCTGCATGAAAACCACGCCATAATAACTCTTCTGATAGTTTCATAATATATATTATAGCATCTACCTCTTATTTATGCTATAATTGAGCTAATAAAAAAGTGGAGTTAACATGACCAAAAAAGTACTATCATTTGATATTGACCAAACATTAAATATTGCCAAGACGCCAATCACAGACGATATCGCCGGGCTCTTGATTGATTGTTCCGATTACTTTGAGATTTGTCCGATTTCTGGGCAGAAATTTGATCAGTTCCTCATCCAAATTGTCAATCCAATGCTGAAAAACGGTGTCAAACCTGCTCAGCTCACCCATCTCCATCTTTTCGTTGCTCAGGGCACGCAATACTATATATATGAAGATAAGTCCGCTGAATACGACGAAAAGAATTGGAAGCAAGTTTATAACTATCCGCTCACCGACGAACAAGTGAAAAAGATCAGCGAGACCATCGAAAAATCCGCTCGCGAACTGGGATATTGGGAAGAGGACAAATTGCAAGAAGGCGACGAGATTATTGAAAACCGCCTCTCTCAGGTCACCTTCTCTGCTCTAGGCCAAAAAGCTGGCACCAAGGAAAAATACGCTTGGGACCCAGATTGCAAGAAGCGCGAAAAAATCGTAGCACGCTGCAAAGAACTAGCACCAGAATTTGATTACGAAATCGGTGGCACCACCAGTATCAACGCCATCGCTCCAGGCATGAACAAAGAATTCGGCATGACCCACTTGCTAGAAGAATTAAAAGTCACCAAAGACGAAATCCTTTACTTTGGCGATATGACCCAGCCAGGTGGCAATGACTATCCAGTAGTGAAGATGGGAATTGACACCATCACTGTCCGCAGCCACGAAGATACTGGCTATGCCTTGAGAGGGATTTTAGGGGTTTCTGGAAAATAGTTTTCTCTTTCCACTTGTGCAAGAATAGCGATTTTATGTTATAATATGTGGTATATGAATATAGATATAGTAATTTTGATTGCTATCCTCGTAATCTTGGCCGAGGTTTCTTTCCTATGCGTCAAATCATTTTTGAAACCACGCCAAAAGTCTGGCAAACGCAAAGTCTATATTGATTCTTCTACCCTGATGGATGGCCGAATTCTCGCCGTAGCAGAAACAGGCTTTATCGGCGACGATCTCATCATCCCCCGCTCTGTGATTCGCGAAATGCAACTGCTCGCCGATGGCAAAGACAGCGACAAACGCTCTATCGCCCGCCGTGGGCTAGACAATGTCAACGCCCTGGAGCGCGTAGTGTATTGCAATGTAGAAATCTTGCAGGATGCACTCGATCGCACACCAGTGGACGAACGTTTAATCGCCCTAGCCAAAGAAAACCACGGCGTCATCTGCACTAATGATTTTAATCTCAACAAAGTCGCCAGCGCCGAAGGAATAGATGTGCTGAACATCAACGACCTAGCCATCGCCTTACAAAACGAATATCAACCCGGCCAAAAAATGAAAATCAAAATCACCGCCAAAGGCGCGAACGCTGGCCAAGGTGTCGGCCATCTCAAAGACGGCACAATGGTGATTGTTGATAATGGCTCCCGTAAAGTCGGCCAAGAGGTCAATGTAGAGGTAGTCCGTTTTATTCAGACCTCTTCTGGTAGAATGTTATTCACCAAACGTACTAAATAGTTTCTAGATCTATTCCAAATTCTTTGGCATAGGCAGAATTGGCGGCAAGTTTCTCGCGGTATTTGTCAGCTAGATCAAATCTCCCCTCTCGCTCTGCCACATCGATACATAGATGGTGGCGTGAAGCTCCATTTAGACTGAGCATTTCAAATGGAGTGGTAGTGCTTCCCTCTTCATTAAATCCATGCACGGATAGACGATGGTTTGGCACATAGCAATTGAGAATAGATTTTATGGTATCGGCAAAGCCATGGAAATTAGCAATTATCATTTTATCGTTTGTATAATATTGGTCAAACATTTCTTGTGACATTTTGCCATCTGTCGTACCAATGGCATTGTAAGATAACGCATTGATGCCAACGAATCGGAATCTCAGATGTGGCATATCCTCACGCAAAATATCTAGTGCATATAGAGCCTCGCGCGTGACGATATCGCCAGCCGCAGTAAAGATATAATCTGGATCATCGTCCGAAGCAAAACCAAATACACTCGCACCATGCTCGTATTGGAATTTGGCGTGATTTCTATC
>JAFWEB010000066.1 GCA_017515925.1 Candidatus Saccharimonadota bacterium
AATATGCTGCTTTTTGTCTTTATGCCGGCTTCGCTCTTGATGGCTTTCCCAGCTAAATTTGATCAGTCGTCAGCTGAACTGTTTTTCTCAGGGATGCTTGCCGGCTTAATTGTGATGACAATGTTAATCATCATTTCTAAGGTATTGTTTAACAAGAAATTCTTCAAAGACGAACTGGCGCGCGAAGCACAGTTTGGACTAGTTTTTAACAATGCTACATTCCTAGGCTATCCTATCGTAGCTAGTACCTTTGGTTCACAAGGTATAATCGCATATTGCGGATTCATTATTGTGTTTAATATTGCATTGTTTTCTTATGGGGTATTTCTATTCAAAAAGAAATTCACCTGGAAAATGGTACTAGATACCATCCTTAATCCAAACATCTTGGCAGTAATCCTTGGGATGATCATGTTCCTCACCAGCACCGGCATGCCAGAATTTGCCACTAACGCAGTAAGCTTCGTTGGTAACGCCACCACGCCACTATCAATCATCTGTATTGGCTTTATGTTATCAGAAGCAGATTTCAAGAAAATTTTCAAAAAATGGAAGCTCGTAATCCCTGCTATTACCCAATTAATTATTGGCCCGGTAGTGACATTTTTTGCACTAAAGGGTCTCAACTTCCCAAACGAAGTAGTCTATGTCTGCACATTGATTCAAGCTCTACCTACTGCTACTAGTCTTGGCCTATTTGCTACAGAATACGGTGGCAACGAAGTTGAAGCCTCGGAGTTGGTTGCAATCTCTACGCTCCTCTCACTTGGTACAATGCCACTGATGGTGGCACTTCTCTTGAAATAACCCGCTTTTGCTTGTGTTATCACCTCTTGTATAGTAAAATTCGAGAGGCATTTGTTGTGGACTTTGAAAAGGAGGGATTCAAATGGCAATAAAGTTGACAGCAAAAGGGTACATCAACGGCTTGAGTTATGATGAGTTCAAGGAAGTACGCGTAGTGGCAGAAAGCCCTGGTTTTATGCAATTTTTAGTTCCGTGTGACGATGTCGTGGCAGCCGCCACGCTCTCAAGTAAATTTGCAGATGTGGGTGTCCCCAATGGACTCTTAGGCTCACCTGAGGCAATCCATTTCTTGGCAGTTGCCATCAATAACAGAGTATGCGGAAACGCATAAGAACTTTTGGCTCGACCTAGTGTCGGGCCGATTTTTTGATACAATGTAAATATGGAAGAAGATTTAGCTTGGGCAAAAGAATACGTAGAAAAAATGAGTTGGCGTGAAGCAAAATCTTATGCAAAAACTACACCGCATGAATACATCGTAGTAAAAGAAGGTGATGAAGGCAGGGAAGATTTTAAGAAAATGTTCCTCTTGATAGAAAAATACGGCAAACACGAAAAGTTTTTTAATAAGCCATGGACTTATCTATACTTAGGTGATGGATGGAAATATTTTGCTGCCGATGGTGGTGGATGGCAAGAAGATCGATTTATATTAAATAGAGCAAAGGCTGATGTGAGCTATTAGAGGGCGGAGGTGGGAGAAGGCCGCTTCGCGACAAACTCACCACCCTCAGAGCGTGCAGATTAATACTATCAGGGCTGAGGACTTCGTCCTTCAGCATACTCCAAGAATAAAAAATGAGAGAGTAAACTCTCTATTTTTCATTCTTGTCGTCTGCCGAAAGCTACGCTTTCAGCCCTGATGCCTAGATCTGGCGGAGGGTGGGAGATTCGAACTCCCGCACCAGGTTTCCCCAGTCTAACGATTTAGCAAACCGTCCCCTTCAGCCACTTGGGTAACCCTCCAATGCATCCTATTATATCATAATTTCTCTGATAATAGGGAAGAAAACCAGGTAATTGAACTCTGGGGCTTGCTGTGTTATAATAATTAAAAGTAATTCGAGAGAAATCAATGAACAAAATCGTCAAAACATCACTTCAAATCTTCACCGGAATTGCTGCTGCGCTCACTTTGACAGCAGGAAAGGCAATGGCTATGACAGTTCAAGAAGGCGCAGAAATGGCTCGTGCTGATGGCATGCCAGCTGATTTGATTGGTCCAAATGGCGTATTCACTCAGATTACTAATACCGTGCTCTATGTTGTCGGTATTATCTCTGTTATTATGTTGATTTACGGTGGTCTTCGCTATGTGATTTCTGGAGGTGATAGCAAAAAAGTTACCGATGCAAAAAACACCATTCTATACGCTATCATTGGTTTGATTATCTCTATCCTAGCATTTGCAATTGTCAACTTCGTGATTAACGCAGTCACTGGCGAGAATAACTCCGCAGCAAATACCGATCACCTGCAACAGCAGCAAAACACTTCCGAACAAAAATAATTAATCTGGTCTCGGCATCAGCAACACCACACCCGTAACTTTTTTGGCGCCAGCTTTTTGCAAGATTTTGATGGCCGACTCCATCGAAGCGCCAGTAGTCCAAATATCATCTAATAGTAAATATGTTGTGCCTGGACTAATTGGATGGCCTTTGAGAAAGCGTGAATTAAGCTCGTAGGCCTCTTTAGCCTGCTGCAAACGAGTATTACGATCAGAACCCACCTGGACTGTATTATTTTTACGCTCCAACAGTGGCACCAAGCGCCAAGAGGATTTGGGCTCGTGTCGGTTCCTTATTCTCACTAGATACTTAGCGATTAATCTGGTATGGTCAAAACCGCGTTCACGAATATGTCGCGAAATGGTGGGCAAGGGAACAACGACCACATTAGACATTTCCGGCAAAACGCCATCAATTAATTCCGCCAGATCCCGGCTAGAAGCTCTGATAGACTGGAATTTGTAGTCCTCTACAATCTGTTTTAGCACCCCTTCACGAAAACCCACCACATAGACTGGAACCTCACAAGAACACTTTTTGTGATTTTTGCCACACCTTGGACATATTTTGGGGCAGGCCTTAATGTTGTGTTTTTTACAACACTCACACAAAGCCGCTCCTCGGGCCCCACAACCTCGACAGGTGAAAGGCGCGATGAGGTCCAAAATGCTTATTCTTGTTGTATTTTTTACAACGAAACTCATAATTCTCTTGATTTTATCAAAAAGAGGCTTTATAATAAAGCATAACAACAATAATTGGAGGTTATATGGCTCGTAATAATGACGATATGCTGATGGAAGACGAACTCACCGCCGCTTTTATGGACGAGGGTTCTGCTCCAGCTGCGGCTGAAGACACCGCACCAGCTGAAGATGCTCTACCAGCAGAAGACGACGGGTGGGCAGACAGTACCGACGATTTCCCAGGACAGCTCGCTGTAGATGTCTATGAAACCGCCGAGCAACTAGTAGTAAAGGCCCGTACGGCGGGCATTTCCAAGTCAGATTTGGATGTTTCTATCTCTGACAACATCTTGACCATTTCCGGTGTGCTTTCCGGTGGCGAAGATGAGCATACTACTCGTTGGCACATCCAGGAATGCTACTGGGGTGAATTCTCTCGCACCATCGCTCTTCCTGTTCAGGTCCGCGAAGATGAAAACAGTGTCAAAGCTGAGCTCAAAGATGGCGTCCTCACTATTACCTTTGAAAAGGAAAAGGTTGAGGCTCCTAAGAAAATCCAGATTCAATAATAAATCTGACAAACACCTAGAAATAAATAAGCTCCCGATATCGGGAGCTTTCTAGTTGTTATCATTTAGCTAACGCTGGATTTAAGCGACTAAGCTAGTAGGAGTAGCGCCGGTAGATTCACCATTACCAAATCCACCCTCTTGGATCACGAAGTTGACAATTGCAAATGCGAGTAGGGAAACGACCAAACCAATCACGGCATAGATGATTGTATTCTTGGCCTTGGTAGCCTTGGCAGGATCACCCTGAGAAGTCATGTAGCTTACGCCACCTAGGATAATAATAGCTACAGCCACAAAGCTAAGCACGCCGAGAAC
>JAFWEB010000067.1 GCA_017515925.1 Candidatus Saccharimonadota bacterium
ACCCGGCATTGTTTAACATCTTCCAGATCATAAAACAAGTAGTGGTCTTGCCATTGGTCCCAGTCACGCCAATCACACGGAGTTTTTTGCCGGGAAAGCCATTTTTGACTTCGGCAGCAGCAGACTGCGCAATATGATAGGGAATAACAAGGGAATTAAAACCCGGAATTTTGTCTCTCAAACTCATACAAAAATTATAACACGATTTGTTATAATAGAGATAATATGAGAGTTAAAAAACACAGAAAACTACTTCTAATTATTATCGGCGTGACCATGGCCGCCACTATGGCAATTACTCTCGCAATCTTTAATAATATTGGCAAAAAGAACTACGAAATGCGCGGATTTGTCGACGAAAACGGCAACAAACAGAGTAGTAGTGTAGTAGTACCAACCGTTCCAGAAGAAGACCCAAATGACCCTTCCACTATTCCAGTACCAACTATTCCAGCCTCGGATCTGCCAGGAGGAAACTGCACCTCTGGGCTCAAAAATCTCAGCGTCATCAATGCAAATTACAGAGTAGATGAAAATTATATCAACGCTCGCGCTAACCAGCTAGTAGACATCACTGAGCTCTATGGAATCACAGAGGCCAATTCTTGGAATGGCACGCCACTGCTTGATGCCGAAGCTGCCCAGCATCTAAATGACATGATCAAAGCCTACGAGGAGGCCTATCCAGGGCACATCATGCAGACCATGTCTTGCTTTAGAAAGGTCGGAACTTCTTGCGGTCGTCTCTGTGCGGCAACTGGCACTTCTGAACACCACTCTGGCTACACCTGTGATTTGATTGACACTTATTACGGCGCTACGCTAGATACTGATTATTATGACAACCACAAAGATTGGCAATGGCTCAAGGCTAATTCCTACAAATTTGGCTTCATCGATCGCTACCCAGAGGAATGGGCAGGCGGCAGCATGTATGAGCCAGTAAATGTCAACGAAAACGGATCCACTGGATATTTTGAGACTTGGCATTATCGCTATGTTGGAATTACTGAGGCTACAGAAATTGCCACCGGAAAATACAATAATGGCAAATACGATTCTCTAGAGCATTACCTGAAACAGAGAAAATTCCTAAACGATCTTCGCGCCGGCACTTGTAATTAAGCACATTACAGATGAATTAGCACTCTGCACTTGACAGTGCTAATTTTTGCGCTACAATGGAGAAAAGGAGTAAATATGGCAATCAAACCTCTAAGAGATAAAATTGTAGCAAAAAAAGAAGAACCTCTGACCAAGACCAAATCCGGCATTCTGCTTGGCGAAGCAAAAGAAACTCCAGCTTATGCAGTTGTTGAATCCGTTGGGCCAGATGTGAAGGGAGTCAAAAAAGGCGACAAGATCGTCTACAAAGAATATTCTACTACTAATATTAAGGTTGACGATGCTGACTATATCATCGTAGCCGAAGAAGATGTCCTCGCGACAATGTAATATTTAAGGAGAATTATGGCAAAGAAAATTTTTTACGAAGCAGAAGCAAGAGACAAGGTCCTCTCTGGCGCAAAGCAACTCTATGATGCAGTAAAAGTCACTTACGGTCCTAAAGGTCAAAATGTCGTTATCGAAAAGAGCTATGGCGGACCTACCATCACTCACGACGGCGTAACCGTAGCCGAAGCTGTAGATCTAGGCTCAACCGATGAGAATCTAGGCGAGCAGATTGGTGCCAAATTAATCAAGACCGCTGCACAAAAGCTAAACAAAGTTGCAGGTGACGGAACTACCACTGTCACAGTTCTAACTTATAACATTATTTCCGAAGCCAACAAATTGATTGCTGCTGGCGTGAATCCAATGGAACTAAGAAAGGGAATTGAAAAAGCCGGTGCCGAAATCGTCAAAGGCATCGACAAGATGGCCGAAAGAATCGAAGGTGATGACAAAAAAGTTGCCGAAGTAGCCACTATCTCTGCCGGCGACGGAGAAATTGGCAAACTAATCGCCGAAGTAATTTCCAAGATTGGCAAAGACGGTGTAGTCACCGTAGAAGCTGGCCAAGGCCTAGAAATGGAGCAGGAAATCGTCGAAGGATTCTCTTACGACAAGGGCTATTCTTCTCCATTCTTTGTCACTGATGTAAACCGCCAAGAAGCAATTTTTGAGAAGCCACTGATCCTAGTCGCTGCCAAGAAAATCTCCGCTGCAAATGATATTTTGCCACTTCTTGAAAAATGCGCTCAAGCTGGCAAAAAAGATCTAGTCATCATCGCCGAAGAAGTCGAAGGCGAGGCCTTGAGTTTGCTAGTTCTCAACAAATTGAAAGGCGTATTTAATACATTGGTGCTCAAAGCTCCATCATTTGGTGATCGCCGCAAAGAAATCATGGAAGATATTGCCATTCTCACCGATGCGACTGTAGTATCCGAAGACAAGGGAATCAAACTCGAAGAAGCCGGTCTAGAAGTACTTGGCTCTGCTCAAAAAGTCATTGCCACCAAAGACGAATCTACAATCATCAAAGGTGCAGGATCATCTAAAGAAGTTGCCGCTCGAATCGGTCTAATTCATTCTCAGGCAGAACTTGCTACATCTGATTACGAACGAGGTGAATATGAAAAGCGCGCCGCTGCCCTATCTGGCAAAGTTGCTGTAATCAAAGTAGGCGGTGCTACCGAGACCGAAATCGACGAGAAAAAATTCCGCGTAGATGATGCCGTAGCTGCTACTAAAGCTGCTCTATCTGAGGGTATCGTCCCTGGCGGTGGTGTAACATTGCTAAATCTATCTGACCAAATCAAAGGCACCGACGCGGGATCTACCATCGTTAAAAATGCCATGAAGACTCCATTTATTACTATCATGGAGAACGCTGGCCTTAACGCTCAGGCATTGCTTGCAAAAGTAGAATCTGCTAAACCAGGCCAAGGCGTGAACGTAATGAACCCATCCGATACATTAATTGATTTGAAGAAAGCCGGTATCATTGACCCAGCTCGCGTCACGCGTGAAGCCGTCCAGAATGCTATCTCTATCGCCGCAACTACTATCACTATGGGCGCGTTGATTGTAGACATCCCAGAACCAACACCAGCAGCACCTGCTGGCGGTGATATGGGCGGAATGTACTAGATTATTTCTTGATTGCTTTCATAAAGTGGTAGAACATCGGGTGCACTGCCAGAGGACGAGATTTGAACTCTGGGTGCGCCTGAGTTGCCATGAAGAATTTACAATCTGGTGCTTCAACAAATTCCACTAATTTACCATCTGGAGATGTGCCAGATACAACCAAGCCACCCTTTTCAATTTCTGGTAAGTATTTTTGATTGACCTCATAGCGGTGGCGATGGCGTTCAATTACTTTGACTTTGCCGGTTTTTTGAATCTCGGTGCCATCAATGTAATTCTTGTCTTCGTATTCTTCTTTGTAAATCTCGGCTACTTTTGATCCGGCTTTCAGGATGGCAGGGTAATCACCTAGGCGCATAGTGCCACCAGTAGATTCTTTACCTTGCTGGCCTTTCATGATATAAATCACATTCTTGAAATCTTTTGGTTTCTTGAATTTCTCATCATTGAGGAATTCTTCGGAACCAGCACCATTCAAACCTCCTCGGCGGGCTGCAGCAATACATGCCGCTTGCAAGCCAAGGCAAAGACCAAGATATGGTTTGTCATTTTCTAGTGCGTACTTGGCAGCAGCAATCTTGCCCTCTACGCCACGCAAGCCAAAGCCACCAGGGACTACAATCCCATCGCATTGTTCCAGGGCCTCGATTGCGGAGATGCTATGCGATGATGAAGGAGCATCGGAGCGAGGCGTACTAGAGGTACGGCGAGCGAGACGCGCACCTTCAGAAGAAGCAGAGTACTCCGCAGCAAGTTCCTCGGCATTGATCCACTGGATTTTTAGGTCTGTATCTTGATGTGCAGCCGCTGCTTTCAAAGCTTCAGTCACACAAATATAAGTATCCTCGTTGCCGACATATTTTGCTACCAAGCCAACCGTGACAGATTTGTCGTGTTTCTTGTTGCGCATTTCGGAAAACTTTTCCCATTTTCTCATATCTGGTTTGGTCTTGTCTCCGACAAAATCGTTCAAAATCTGCAAAACTCCAGATTTTAATACATTGAACGGCACATCATAGACGCTCTCGATATCTGGCAAATTCACTACAGCATCACCGGAGATACCAGAGAACGCTGCGATTTTTTCGCAGATTGAACGTGGGCAAGGTTTTTCGGTACGAACACAAACAATGTCTGGAATAATGCCAAAACCACGCAAGTCTTTCAACGCATTCTGGGCTGGTTTGGTCTTGAGCTCCTTGCTCGTATTAATCCATGGCACATAAACTACAGAGAGATAAAGACAATTCCAGCGGCCAACTTTGTTTGCAAATAGACGAATCGCTTCAACAAAAGGTAGGCCCTCGTAGTCGCCAATCGTACCACCGATTTCTACAATGTGAATATCCGAGTCCTTAGATGCCATGGCAATTTTTTCTTGGACTAGATCTGTAAAATGTGGGACTAGCTGCACGGTTTTGCCACGGAAACCGCCAGAGCGCTCTTTTTCTATCAATTCTTTGTAAATTCCGCCGGAGAGGGTGATGGAATATTTGTTGGTCTCAAAATCAAGAAATCTTTCGTAGTGACCAAGATCCAAATCAGTCTCTACACCATCGTGCGTGACATAACATTCACCATGTTCCACTGGGTTGAGCAAACCTGCATCCACATTTAAATATGGATCACATTTTTGCATGGTGACTTTGTAACCCTTTGCCTTCAAAATTGCACCCATTGATGCCGCGGTGATACCTTTGCCTACACCAGAAAGAACACCCCCTGTCACGAAAATATATTTGCATTGTTTATTTTTGTTTGGCATGGCACCTCCTCCTTGCCCACCTTTACGTTAATAACCTTAAGTTAATTTAATTTTAGCATAAAAAGAAACGGAAATGAAGAAGAAACTATCTGTTATTTATGGTATAATATAGAAAATGGAACAGATTGTAGAGAAAATTAAAGAAGTGGCAAAACGCGTCCTAGGAGACGAGATTTACAATGCTTTACCACCAAATTACATTGAAGTCAGCCCAGCACCAAAAGATACCGGTGCAGATTACGCTTCTAGCGCCGCGATGAAATTATTTGGTCAGATGAAATCGAGCGGTGCTACGACATCCGAAACTATCAAATCCCCACGCGATCTCGCCGAGACAATCAAAAAGTTAGTCGAAGAAGACGAAGGCTTTCCTTTCTCAATTGAAATTGCTGGTCCAGGATTTCTGAATTTTATATCAAGAGACGAATATTGGAAACAAATCCTAGCCAAATATAGCGATAATTTTGCAGAAAATATATCATATCGTGTATATTCTGGCAAACAGGTTATTTGTGAATTCTCTGATCCAAATCCATTCAAGGTGCTCCATGTTGGTCATCTCTACACTTCTATTATGGGGGAGTCTATCTCTCGTTTGGTTGAATTTGCCGGTGGCAAAGTGATCCGTGCAAACTTTGGTGGTGATGTTGGTCTACATGTAGCTAAGACGATTTATGCCTTAATGAAAAAAGATTTAAAGGCCAAAGATTTAGCAAAGCCAGAGGATATTGGCAAGATTTCTCTTTGTTATGTTGATGGAACTCGCGACTACGAAGAAAACGAAAACGCCAAAGAAAAAATCACCGAGCTAAACCGCCTGATTTACGAAATTGCCGACGCCGGACCTGACAAAATCTATCCAGATAATACCTATCCAAAAGAAGTAGCCGAACTATATTGGGCTGGCCGCACATTGAGCTACAAATACTTTGATGATTTCTATGCTCGTGTGGGAGTGAAGTTTGACAAGTATTATCCAGAATCCACCGTAGCCAAACGTGGCAAAAAAGAAGTCGAAGATCACATTGGTACAGTTTACGAAATGAGCAACGGCGCCGTCATCTTCCCAGGCGAAAAATACGATTTGCATACCCGTGTATTTATTAATAACGAGGGTTTACCAACCTACGAAGCAAAAGATGTAGGATTAATTTTTACCAAATGGGACGATTATCATTTTGACCAATCTATCGTGATTACCGGAAATGATATTATCGACTATATGAAAGTTGTGCTTTGCTCTATCAGTCAATTTGCGCCAGATCTTCCAGCTCGCACCAAGCATATCACCCATGGCAATGTGAGACTTCCTGGCAACGAAAAGATGTCTAGTAGAAAAGGCAACTTTATCAAAGCAGTTGATGTGTTAGACGAAGTAGAAGATGCACTTGGTAACCTTGGCAAGACTCCAGAAATACACAAGATTTCTATGGGTGCTATCAAATACGCATTCCTAAAATACAAGATCGGTGGCAATATCGAGTTTGAGGCCAAAGAAAGTGTTTCAATGACTGGCAACAGTGGTGTCTATCTGCAATATTCTGGTGTACGCGCCAAAAAAGTCCTAGCCGCCGCAGCCACTGCCAAGCGTGCCGAGCGTACTACCGAAGCACCAGAATGGAAACTAAACCAATACGAAAAATCTCTTATCCGCGAACTCGACCAATACCGCTTAGTACTAAAGGAAGCAGTGGGCGAGCTAGCCCCACACAAAGTCGCAAATTACCTCTATGATTTATCACAGGAATTCTCTAGATTCTATGAACATTCCAAAGTAATCGGTAGCGACTGGGAAAAGGAAAGATTGGAAATTGTTAAGACATATTTGAATGTACTAGAACACGGATTAAATATTTTGGGCATAGAAATCCCAGAGGAGATGTAAAATGGAAAAAGCAACATTACTTTGGATTGATCTAGAAATGACCGGGCTCGTCCCAGGAAAAGACAAGATCCTAGAGGTCGCCGCCATTGCAACTGATTGGAAATTCAACAAAATTGCCGAATACACTGGTATCGTGAAAGTACCAGAAAACTTGATGAAAGAACGAATGGTTGGTCCGTTTTGGGAGAAAAACAGCGAAAGCCGCGACGCTTTAATCAAACAAAATAATTCTGGCAAAGCCGTAGAAGAAATCGAGAATGAATTACTTAAATTCATCGCAGATAATTTTGCCGAGCAAAGCATCCCGGGTGATGAAAAAGGGAAGGGAAAAATCATCCTAGCCGGCAACTCAATCCACCAAGATCGCAAATTCATTGATATCGAAATGCCAAAACTCGCCGAGAGGTTACATTATCGCATGCTAGATGTGAGTGCATGGAAAGTATACTTTGAGGGGGCTCTAGGTAAAAAATTCATGAAACCAGAAGTGCACCGCGCACTCGATGATATCGAAGGAAGTATAGAGGAGATGAAATGGTATTTGACTTATCTAAAGTAAGCGGCATCGGCGAATACATAGAAGCCGAAGAAACTGTGGGCGAAGGCGACGACGCAGAAAAAATCACCGTCTACAAAGTTGCAACGCTCGACAAAGCAGACGTCGCAGATTCACCAGATTACGTAGATGAGGGTCCACGCGCATTTTTTGTAGAACGCAAAAACACCATCGAAGTCCGTACCGATGCAAAACTCCGAGATCTGCTCCGCGAAAAATATGAAAGCGTAATGGAAAGTCGCTACTTTGGCCGTGGTGGTATAGAGATTGTCAACTCTGGTCAATTGGACGACAGCGAAATCGAAGATCTAATCAGACTAAGCTACAATTTGACTAAAAATTAGATTGCTTGGCGTTCTTGTTTGAGCCTATCGATTAGGGCTTCTTTTTCTGCGATTAGCTTGCGGGTTTCTTCCACGAGCTCAGCTGGAGCTTTATCGACATAATTTGGATTCATCATACGCATATTGAGATTGTCTAATTCGCGACCTACAGCCAAGATTTTTTCGTCCAAAGATTCAGCATATTTGGCAACGACTTCAGCAGAAACATCTAGGTAGACTTCGTGGTTAGCAAGAGCCAGGCGAAGACCTCTTGGTTGACCTTCTGTTGGAATCACTGATGATACACGAGTGAGTTGCTGAATCAAAATCTGATTATCATCGACAATGGAATCATCTCCATAAAGTAAGGCAACTTCGCCTCTCTTGAAATGTTTGTCTGCCTCAGCGAGTGCTTGGACAGTGCTGCGGGTGTGAGTGACAACATCCATTAATTTCTCAAAATTTTCTGCGCTAATTGGATCGTATTTGTAATCCTTTGGCCAACGCTGAGAGATCAATAGACCCTCGGTCCAGGAAAGATTCTGCCAAATTGCTTCTGTCACAAATGGCGCAAATGGATGGAGCATAATCAAAATTGATTCTAGTGTAGATTGAAGCAATGGAACATTCTTATAAATCTTTTCAGTTTCTACAAACCAGTCAGCATACTCGTCCCAGATTAGGGAATAGAGATTCTCTACGGCTTCGGCAAAACGATAGCCTTTCATCTCGGACTCTAGCGCCCACTTGGCTTCATTGATCTCGCGACAAATCCAATCCTCGCCCATATTCTCGGTAGGTGGGTTTTCCATTTCGGCACGCTGAACTCTGATAGATGGTGCATCTGGCGCAACATCATTGTTTGCTTCGGCTGTTGCCTCCGCAGTTTCTTGTTTTTCCTCAACGATAGACTGGATAAATCTAGCTACGTTCCAGAGTTTATTACAGAGATTGCGGCCTGCTACTACAGATTGTTCTGAGAATGCCTGGTTCATACCAGCAGAGCGCCCGCGCAAAATACCCATGCGGAAAGCATCAGAGCCGTATTGAGTCACCATGTCTAGAGGGTTCAACACATTGCCTTTGCTCTTGCTCATCTTCTGCCCATGCGCATCAAGCACTAATCCATGAAGATATACTTCTTTGAATGGAACTTCTTTTGTAACATATAGTCCCATCATAATCATGCGGGCAACCCAAGCAAAGAGGATATC
>JAFWEB010000068.1 GCA_017515925.1 Candidatus Saccharimonadota bacterium
GTATCACTTTCACTCAATCATCACCAGATTCTAAAAAACTTGAACTTTAAAATTCGTCCACATGAATTTGTTGCAATTGTAGGATATCCTGGATCGGGAAAAACAAAGCTGTTTGATTTGATTTTGCGCATCAATAAGCCGACCAAAGGGAAGATATTACTAGACGGCATCAATGTGAATGAATTTTCCAAAGAAATTTATACATCCAATGTGGCGGTAGCTAATCAGACGCCGTTTATCTTTAATACGAGCATTAGAAAGAATTTGAGCTTTGTTGATGACAATATCAAAAATCAAATCAAAGCTTGTAAAACTGCTGGAATTCATGATTTTATTGAGACTTTACCAATGGGATATAACACAATTTTGCGCGAAAACGCCACTAATATTTCTGGTGGACAGAGGCAAATGATTTCTATTGCAAGGACTCTTCTAACCAATTCCGAGGTGTTGCTATTAGACGATGTTACTACTTCTCTTGATCCTGATACGGCAGAATTAGTGCCACGACTCATCAAAAATATTCGCGACACTCATACTGTGATAATGATTACTAAAAAACCAGAGCTGATGCGAATTGCCGATAGGATAATCGTGTTAGATCACGGCCGAGTTGCTGACATCGGCACTCATGACAAATTGATGGAACGAAGCAAACTGTATCGTTCACTCCAAGCTATCAAATCTAGTATGGGAGGGGTGGAATGAGATACTATTATAGATTACTCAAAAAATTCTTTTCTCTTGGTGCTACCGATAAGCGTCTGATGCGAAAGCTATTTTTGACATCCATTTTAAGGACGGGGTCGTATTTACTAGTCCCTTGTACGGCGGCAATGATTGTGGACTCGGCGACAGATGGGAACTATTGGTTAGCGTTAGTGGACACGGCATTATTTGGAATTAGTGCTTTTGCCTATACTTATTTCCACCATCTTAATTTCAAGGCCTATGCCGAAAACGCGATGTATATTCATGACGAGCTGCAGCGCAAGATTTTGGACAAAGTGATTACGTTCAACCAAGATTTCACTAAGAGAATATCTCAAGCAGAAGTCATTAACACGGCCTTTGAAGATGTGACAATGAACCAACGCATACCGGATTATTTCTTTGATCTGGTCACAAACTTTATTAGTATTATCGCAGATGTAGTAATTATGGTCTTTGTGGATCCATTGATTGGTGGAATCACATTTGGCCTGACGATGTGTGCAATGTGCGTGTTTATCTATCATATGAAGCGTCGCGATTACTACACATCACTTCACAGGGCGGAGCAGGATGATATTGCTGGACTTTATAGCCAGATGATTGATGGCCACAAAGAAGTCCATACATTTAATATGGAGGACAATTTAAAAGTTGAGTTAGATAAAAATAAAAACGAATGGAAACGAGCCTTCTTCCGCAAGCGCTTACATAGTGATTTAGGCGAATCATTGACGCCATTCTTGCTAGGTACTGCAAAAGTGATAGCGTATGTCGTCGCAGCGGGATTAATTCTAAAAGGCGAATACAATATTGCTACATTAGTCTTGATCTTGGGCTACTTTGATAATATGCAACAAAGCTATGACGGCGTGACAGATATCATCCTTAACATTACAAAGAGTTCTGTCGCAATTGAGCGCGTCCATAAATTATTAAACTATAAGCCACCACAAAAACAAAAATTTGGTGATGATAATACGGATGATATTTCTGGCAGAGTGCAATTTAGCAATGTGTCATTTACCTATGGCAGAAAACCACAAATGAGAAAAGTGAGTTTCATATTGGAACCAGGATCGCTCACTGGTATTGTAGGGAAATCCGGCTCTGGCAAGTCGACAATTTTCCGCTTACTACTACGTCTTTATAAACCAACGCGTGGCAAAATTACAATCGATGGCAAAAACATTCGTGAATATACTAAAGAAGTCTATGCGTCAAACGTTAGCATCGTCACACAGAAGCCATTTGTCTTTGATATGTCAATTCGAGAAAACCTTAATATGGTGGACAGCAATCATGACAATCAAATTGCCGCTTGTAAAATGGCAGGAATTCACGATGCTATCATGCAGCTAGACAAGGGCTACGATACGATTTTAGTTTCTGATGCGACAAACCTTTCGGCAGGGCAGAAGCAATTACTGGCGCTCGCTCGAACATTACTATCCAAAGCAGAAGTTTTGCTATTTGATGAGGTTACATCCACGCTCGATGCTGATACTACCAAACAAGTGGTCAGCGTTCTGAAAAAACTAAAAAGAAATCACACCGTGTTGGTTATTACTCATAAGCCAGAGATCATGAAAGAGATGGACGAGCTGCTCGTAATTGATGGTGGCAAGCTTGTTGGGCGGGGTACTCATAAAAATTTACTGCACAATAAATATTATAAGTTGCTCCAAAAATAATATATAATTATATACAAGATGTTATCAAAGAAATATAGATTCCATTCGCGCGGTGGAGTGCGATTTACCTATAAGCATGGCAAGACGATTCGTGGAGCCTTGATTTCTTTGGTATACAATGACAACTCCAAAGGATTTACGCGCTTTGCAGTGGTGGTTTCCAAAAAAGTAGAAAAAACTGCCGTGGGCCGCAATCGAATCCGCCGTCGTATGTATGAAGCTATTCGTCTAGTAATGAAGGACAATAATAAATACGCTAAGCATGATTATATTTTTGTGGTATACAAAAAAGACATCCTCACAATGGATTTTGAAGAACTAAAAAACACCGTGATTTCACTTTTGGAACAGAGTATGATATAATTAGCCTATTATGTTTTGGCTAATAGATGTAATTGTTGTTCGTCCAATCATTAACTTGCTATTCTTCATCTATAGTTTAGTAGGCGATTTTGGTTTGGCGATTATTATTTTCACAGTAATTGTAAAACTCGCGATGTGGCCTTTGGTCAAGCGTCAGCTTCAACAGACTAAGTTGATGCGTAAGATTCAGCCAGAGCTCAACGAGATTAAAAAGAATTGCAAAGGCAATCGTCAGATGGAATCTCTCCAGATGATGGATCTGTACAAACGCAACAATATTAAACCTTTCCGTACTTTTCTTACTACTTTGCTACAGCTACCAATTTTCTTAGCCCTATTCATGGCGATTTCTGTAATGGTCAATCCTAGACCTTCTGCAGATACTTGTGGCTATACCAACGTAGCTAACTGTGCATACCCAGCTGTCAGCTCTATGGACAGAGTCAAAGACATCATCGGTATGCAGGATAACTACTTTGAGAAGAAAGATGCAGGCGAAGAAGTCCACTACGAATTTGAGCCAAAATTATTCGGTTTAGTTGATCTCTCCGTCCGTCCTTCCGATATCTTTAGCGGTAATTTCAGCGTTAGCAAAATTATCGTATTCTTATTTGCAATTGGTGCTGCACTTTTGCAATATGTTGCTACTCGCCAGCAGTCTCCATCCAAGAAAAGCAAAAAGTCTAAATCCTTCCGCCAATTAATGAAAGAGGCGGCGAAGAATGATGCAGACCATCAGCCAGATCAATCAGAGATTAATGAATTAGCTACTCGCCAAATGTCTCTAATGATGCCGATTATGATGTTCTTCATCATGCTATACCTACCTGGTGCATTGGTCTTCTATTATATTATGTCTAGTGGTGTGATGGTATTACAACAACGTCATGCGCTCAAGCAGACCGAAGAGGAAATGGAGCAAGCTACCGACAAAGCAATCCTAAAAGAGCTCCGCAAGGTGAAAGAAGCTGAAGTGGTGGAAAACAAAAAAACCGGAACAAAAATCACTCGTATCTCCGCGAAGGATTCTAAAAAGAAAAGGAGAAAATAACAATGGATAAAGATGAATCAGTACGCTTTGCGACAAAGTACCTAGAGGATTTGCTCAGCTTTTTTGGCATCAATGTAGCAGTAGATTCTACTATGGACGACGAAGTAATCCAGCTATCCGTCCCATCAACATCACTAAACTCACTATTGATTGGCCGCAACGCTGATAACTTGCGTGCGCTTCAGTATATGGTCTCTCAGGCTTTGACAGCCAAAAATGCAGAAGTCACCCGCGTAAATGTGGATGTTGCAGACTACAAACGTCAGAGAGCAGACCGTATTGCAGAAAAAGCCGAAGGTTGGATCAAGAAAGTTCGTGAAACAGGTGAACCAATGCGCCTAGATCTCTCTCCAGCCGATCGTCGCGTAGTCCATAAATTAGCAGAAGATTATTCTGGTATCTCTACACATTCCGAAGGGGAGGGTAGGGAAAGACAGTTGGTGATCGAACCGACAGAATAGTTTTTCTCTGGCATCCTGTAACTCACTCATTAGTATTCTGTTTTCCATTTTGTACTTGCTTTCCGCCTCGTCAAAATTAGCTCTCAGTTCCATAAAAATGAAATACTTCGTTTCATTTTTAAGGTAATTACTCATAATTTTGACAGA
>JAFWEB010000069.1 GCA_017515925.1 Candidatus Saccharimonadota bacterium
GCAAATTAATCCGCGAGTCGATGCTATTCTTTCTACTCTCAAAAAAGGTGAGAGGCTAACTTTTGACGATGGCCTGGAGCGAATTTATCGACCAATACTTACGATTCTTGAAGACAATTCTAACAATAAACCAATCGTTAGTAATATTTATCCAATGGCAAATTACTATAGAGATGCGTTGGAGCTAGTCATCAAGAACGAATCCGAAAAGGCAAAACCATCCATCAAACCGCTTTCCGACTGGAAAGGCAAAAATTGCGAAATCGACAACAATGGTCAATGGAGACTAAAAAGTTACTTGGCCAATTTGCGCCTGCTCAGCCTTGCCAATATCATGAAAAAATACGAGGAATATTTGGAGACTTCGGGTCAATTTGATTTCGACGACATGATTCAGCAAGCTATCAAAATCATCAAACAAGACGATGGATTTAAGAAAACTTTGCAAGAAAAATACCAGTATATTTTGCTAGACGAATTTCAGGATACCAATACCGCGCAGGCTGAATTAATTCGATTGCTAACCGATTATGAATGTCCACAAATCATGGCAGTGGGCGACGACGATCAGGCAATTTATGCTTTCCAGGGCGCCAATGTCTCCAATATGAAGGATTTTACAAATAATTACAAAGCTTCTAGTATTTCACTGGTACAAAACTATCGTTCCTATGGAGAGATTATTGAATTATCCAAGAAAATTCGCGAGCAGATTATTGATTCTTATTCCAAAACACAAGGCGAAGTAAAAGATCTCAAAGCCGCTAAATCCGGAACAGCTGAGATTACGCGCCACGAATTTTTGGAAGATTCTGCCCAGTATCACTGGATTGCCGAGCAAATCCATAAGCTAGTTAAATCTGGTGTTAAGCAAAAAGAAATTGCCGTCATCACACCAAAGCATAAATTTGTCACTCCGCTAATTCCGTATCTAAAGGCATACGACGATATCAAAATTGCCTACGAAAAACGCGATAATTTGTTTGAAGACCAATATATTCATCAATTATTCACCATGGCAAAATTTACTTATGGTCTAGCCAAAGGCGAAGACGTTTCTAATTACTTGCTAGAAATATTGTCTTACGAGTTCTTGGAAGTTCCACCACTTTCTGCAATCAAGGCCGTTACAAAAGACCGTACCAAAAAGAACAATCCACTCGATTATCTGACATCCCTAAAAGACGAAAAATTAAACCAGGTCGCAGAATTCTTTGCCGAGCTAGCTGGACGAGTAGAGCTCGATGGCTTAGAGTTGATTATTGATTATTTAATTGGTACCGCCGCACTTCCATCAGGTAAAAAATCAAGTTTCCTAGAGTATTATACAAAGAGTGGGACTGAGTATAGCAATTTTGAGCTATATGATAATCTTCATGTTTTCCGCGAAGCTATCAAAAAACACTGCGAGGCCGAAACGCCAAAACTCGCAGACTTAATCAAATTCATTCAGGACTACGAAACGCTTGGTGAAACTCTGAACTCTACTAGCCCATATCGTGAATCTGCCGATGCAGTGCAAGTGATGTCTGCCCATAAAAGCAAGGGCCTAGAATTTGAACATGTATTCCTGATTTCTACCGACGACAGAGCCTGGGGTAATTCCAAGGGCAACAATGATGGAATTGTTCTTCCAATCAACCTTGCCCAAGTTCGCCACACTGGCAAGACCGACGATGAATGTTTGCGTCTATTCTTCGTAGCGGTTACTCGTGCCAAAACTCACCTATATATGACCAATTCTGCTGAGAATTATTCCGAGAAAAAACCAGGTCATTTGCAATATTTGGCCGAGGCAATTTTGGATGATAATAAACTACACTCACCATATCTTCCAACCAAAACCCAAGAAGTTATTATGCATTATCAAGGCATCCCAGCCGACGAAGAAAAAAGCGACCTTGTCACTTCTTGGATTTCTAATTACAAAAATGTCGAGGGTGATATTCGAGAAATTTTGCTAGCTAGACTAGATGAATACCGTCTGAGTGCGACCGATCTGACATCATTTATCGATATATGTTATTCTGGTCCACAAAAATTTTATGAAGAAAAAATCCTGCGTGCTCCAGGCGAATCATATTCCGAATCACTCACGTTTGGTAATCTCATGCATAATACTTTTGAGCAGGTAGTTAATCTAAAGCTATCCGACGAAGACGCTATCGAGTTTTTCCGCGAGCAATGCAAAACATCTGATGTACCAGTCGATCAGTTAGAAATGTTTGTCAAAAAAGGTGAAAAATCACTCCAAGTATCTCTAGCTAAATTTGGCAACATTTTACGCGGAGGCGATGTCAAAGCCGAGGTAGATTTAAGCTATGAATATCCAATGCTAGAAAAAGTACCACTCAAAGGCCGCATTGATTTAATCAAAATCAACGAAGCAGAAAAGACGATTGATGTTTATGATTACAAAACATCTGATTACAAGAAAGATAAATGGGAATCTCACCTAACACTTTATAAATACATGCTGCAACTAGGATTCTATAAATTACTACTCAATCTCTCCCCGACTTATAGCAAATACAAGGTGAACTCCGCGCATATTCTATTTGTCGTGCCAGACAGTGAGAGTGGGGAAGTGTATGACAAAGAATATCAATATGATCCAGAGACAGAAGAAGAACTAAAGGCTCTAGCAAAAGCAGTCTATTCACATGTCAAAAACCTTGATTTTCTCGACAACCCAGACCTATTTATCGCACCAGATAGCAGCAAAAAGCTCAAAGATATCAAGGAATTCATTCAGCTTGTGCTTGACACAGCCAAAGATTAACTATATAATAATCCGCAGTTTATGACAAGGGTCATAAAAGTAGCTTATTTTTGTCTTCTTCACGAAAGGTGGTGGATTATGTGTTCGAAACAACATACAACTGTCCCCGTTGCGGAAAAGTCTGTCTCACAGAAAAAGAAGCGGCAGCGCACTGCGCAAAAAATGAATGCCCTAAGTGTAAAGGTACCGGGATTATCGTCGGTTTTTTGGGACCAAATCAAACATGCCCAGTGTGTAAAGGCTCAGGAAGGACTTGACAGAAGACTAATTAACTTATTAAAGGCGGAATCATAAGTATCCCGCCTTTTTGCTTTTTATTTTAAAATCGCACGCAATTCATCCGAGCTTTTACACTCCATTAATTTATTCCTGAGCTCGGCTGCACCATCAAAGCCAGAAAAATATACCTTGATAAAATGTTTGATTGGCTCATAAGGATAGCGTGAACCACGAGATTCCAACTCTCTAGCACGCTGATCAAACAAATCTAGATGGTAAAGGAAAAGATTTTTTAGCTCCTCTTGCGAAGGATGGCGATCAGTAAAACAATATGGATTAGCAAATACACCGCGACCAATCATAAATCCATCTACGCCCGGATATTTTTCCGATAGTTCTTTTGCAGCTGCCAGATCTTTAATATCGCCGTTAATAATTAGTTTGGTTTCGGGCGAGATTTCGTCACGAAGCGCCACGATTTCCGGAATCAAATCATAGTGCGCTGGAACTTTTGACATTTCTTTTCTAGTTCGAAGATGCACCGTGAGCGCTGCCAAATGTTGATTCAAAAGTAGAGAAATCCATTCCAAATATTCATCGCGAAAGGTATATCCCAGACGAGTTTTGACCGAAACCGGCAAATTAGTTGAAGCTTTTGCCCGCTCAATACATTCAATCGCAAGTTCTGGAGTATTAATCATTGCTGCGCCACCACCAGCTTTATTGACATGACGATCTGGACAACCCATATTAATATCTAATCCATCAAAACCTAATTCCTCTAAATGCTTGGCAGTCTCGGCAAAATGATCAGGATTCTTGCCCCAAATTTGCGCCACAATTGGTGTTTCTAGATTCTCACCATTTTCGTCGCGAACAATATCAAGACGCTCTAAGGCATCGTGTCTGCCTTTTTCTGAGGCAAAAGAAGAAACATTGGTAAACTCCGTAAAGAAAACGTCCGGACGACCCGCCTTGGCTACGACACGACGAAAAACTACATCCGTCACACCTTCCATTGGCGCGAGGATAGTAAATCCGTGTGGCAAATCATTCCAGAATTTTTTCATATTTATATTATAGCACATTTTCTTTTCTACTAATTGACTAATTGTGGATTTTAAGGTATAATATATACAATTCTTATGCACATTTACAAAGGGGGTGATTAGATGAATACGAAGCAAAATGAACAATATTCTATTCTGATGAGACATTGGCCGCCACGCGGATTTAGATGTCCGTTCTGTAGCGAAATCCATGAATTTCCGGATTCGATTTATTTTCCAATTGGATACAGGAAATCGGTAGATTTGTTCTGCGAAAATGTCCCACATTGGGAGCGCAAAAAAGGACTGATGCTGCAGCTTTGGGTAGACGAAGGTCAGTCAAATATCTGGCAATTGTTTTACTCCGGACTAGCGACCGAAAGCGATTTGACCAAAGATATCAATATTCATTTTGGCAAAAAACATTGGGCGGAATGGAAAGTTCCCACCTTTATCTCAAACGAGATTTGGTTCGTCGGCAAATTGGGAAATTCGCTTCCACTCAAAGGTGCGAAATATCTACCCACACATGTACTAATTTTTGGCTTAGTATTTGACGATAATGTAATGGAAGAGATTTGTGCAAACAATCCACCCACCATCACCGAGGATAAAATCGATAGGATGTTTATGAGCCCGAATCGTTTCGAGGCCAGACACAGAAACGGGACCGTAACATATTACACAGGAGGAAACATCACAAAGTCAAAGCCAATGATATTTATGCCACGCTCGTATTTTAGGTCAACGCCTTTTATGGAAAACTTCCTCTCCAGAAAATCTGAATTGGGAATAATTCCGGAAGACAAAGTGAGATACGACGACTGTCCTATCACTATTGACACTGCATAAGAATTAGCAAGGCTCTTCAGTTCGAAGGGCCTTTTTTCTTGCAACGAAAATAGTATTTTTATTCCGCTTATGCTATAATTTATCACATGGAAACCTTATTACAGGTAGTACTCCTAATTGTCGGATTCGTTCTCTTGATCAAGGGCGCCGATTTCTTTGTTGATGGTGCATCCAGCACTGCTAGTAATTTTCGCGTACCAAAGATTTTAATCGGTCTTACAATTGTCGCTTTCGGTACATCCGCACCAGAGCTTGCCGTATCGTTTAGCTCACTAGCAGAGGGAAGTACTGATATGGTGCTCGGCAACGTAATCGGTAGTAATATCATTAATATTCTACTAATCTTAGGTCTTGGTGCAGTAATTCATCCAATTCGCATCCGTAAACAGACAATCAGAAAAGAGATTCCTATTGCCATCTTGATTTCTTCGTTGCTCGTTGTTCTTTTCCTTGACACACAATTATCATCTGCCTCGGTCAATCAAATCACTCGCTCTGATGGTATCGCAATTCTATTATTCTTTGCAGTTTTCCTCTATTATCTTATTTCCATGGCCATCCACGAGAGAGGTAAAAAAGAAATCGAAAAACCAAAATGGAAATTACTCCCTTCATTCTTGATCACAGGCCTAGGTCTAGCTGGTATTATCTTTGGCTCTAATATGGTCGTAGATTCTGCCACAAATATTGCTCATACTATCGGCATTTCTGAACGCTTAATTTCTCTCACCGTAATCGCGCTGGGTACGTCTCTACCAGAACTTGTCACTACAATTGTTTCGGCCAGGAAAGGCGAAACTGATCTAGCAATGGGAAACATCCTAGGTAGTAACATTTTCAACATCTGTATCGTATTAGGTGTTCCAGTAGCTACACTAGGCACCATCACACCAGAATCATTCAGTGTAATCGACTTAGTAGTCTTAGTCGGCTCAGCAGTTATCCTCTACATCTTCTCCGCCACTCAGCACAAAATTAGTCGACGTGAAGGCGTAATGCTACTAATAATATTCGTACTATATTACACGTCGATATTCTTAATATAAAGCTTCTCTCTGGCATCCTGTTACTCACTCATTAGTATTCTGTTTTCCATTTTGTACTTGCTTTCCGCCTCGTCAAAATTAACTCGTAATTCCATAAAAATGAAATACTTCGTTTCATTTTTAA
>JAFWEB010000070.1 GCA_017515925.1 Candidatus Saccharimonadota bacterium
ACTATGGCAACGGTTGTTCATCAAGCATGTCGGCAGGTGGTTCTTCCGTCTCGTGCTCAAGCCGAATTGTTGAAAGTATTTCACCAGTAGAAAATCAAAAAATAGGCACCTATTATAATTTTCAGGCTGCTACTGATGGTACTGGCGCTGCAGTTACAACAGAAAACGCAAATTCTCCAGATACTTTCTGCCCTCTAGGTTGGCAGTTGCCTTACAGTGGCACGGGTGGGGATTATTATGATAAGTCTAGATCGTGGAAATATCTATTTACGAGCTATTCTATCTTAAGCGATCAAGCTGGTTTTATCGCTTTAAGATCTTACCCGCTACAAATAGTTGTGTCTGGCTTCTTTGGCTTTCAAGAAGGCAGAACTTATTCTATGGGCGGTTCTGGAGCGTATCAAACTAGTTCTGTAGTTTCTTCACTAAAAAATTATCGCATAGTAACATATGCAGCATACATAAATGCAAGTAGTGATAATAAGACGCTCGGCAATACGATTCGTCGCGTTAATAATTTTTAGTATCCTAATTTTGGCGTCCGGGAAACGAGCCTATATGACCATTTCTGCGGGTAATATATCGCGACGGGCGATAGCTTAGGCGTAGTGTCCCCGTAACGACGGGCGACACAAGCCGGCCCGCAGTGGACATATAGGCGAATTTCCAAAAGGATGCCAGAAAAAAGAGAAAGAATCTAATTCAAGATCTGTGCGTTGCCGGAGCGAATTTCATCTTTTAACTCGCGCAAGGTAACAAGCACGATATCGTGATAATCTGGGCGATTTTTCTGGATCCATTTAACGGATAGATATTCGCTGATGATATCCCAGGTGCCTTCGGTCACGCCATATTTTTGCAAAATCTTCTTATAAATAGGGTCTGTGCGAAAATCCATACCAAGCTCACCCACGACTTTGCGGATGACTTGTTGGTTATTTTCCATAATACCTTCAAATTCTTCAATTTGAGCCTCAGATAGACCTTCGCTCATCTTGGTGCCGACACGGATTTCTAATTCTTCTTGAACGTGGTCAAGGAAAGCTTGCTTTTGGTCCTCTGGGAGATTTGACAATCCCACCTCAGAAAGAAAATTATCGTCAAATTTCATAATTTAAGTATAAGCAATTTAAAAGAAAAAATCAAGCAAAAACTTTTGATACATTTTGACTAACGGCGATAACCGTTGAGGAAGGACTTGGCGTCCATGGTCTTTTTGCCGGCAGGCTGGAGAGAATCGATATAAATGGTTTTGCCGTCTTTACATTTTAGAGATAGCTCTTCGTATTCTGGTAAATCTTGATCTAGCTTCGGCCCATCACCTAGGTGTGCAGCGTGGATAATACATTCGTGTCCTAAAAATTCATATTTAGTTTTTGGCCAGCCGGATAAAGCAATAATCTTTCGTAAAATCTCAGCAGAAGTTTCTTTCTCAGGGTTAATAATCGACATGGATTTGTCTAATTTTTGGCAAAATGTAGCCTGGGATTCGTCCTGTTCTGTATAGTTAGGAAGATTATTTTCGGACAAATGCTCTGCAATCCACTCTGCGCCAGCTACGGCGGTAGAATCATAGATGTTTGATTTTTCTAGAGGGGAAGCAAAGTATGGGTTGACTAAAGGCAAATCGATAATTTGCTGGAAATATATTGGCCCTGCATCCATAGCAGGAGCTAATTTCATTACACTGACACCAAATTTACTGTCGCCACGCAAGATGGCAGATTCAATTGGGCTAGGGCCACGGAGATCTGGCAACATGCTTGGGTGAATATTGAGGATGCCTTCTGGTTCAAACAAATCCAATACGTCTTGTTTGATAATCACGCCGAAGGATGCGAGCACGCCGTGGAGTTCGCCTTCTTTGTCGGCGGATTTTAGCTTTTTTACTTCTTCTAGATCTTCTTTGGTGCGGGCATGAAAAACAATCTCACAGGTGTTATTTAGCACTTTTAATGCCGTGTCGGCTAGCAGTCCGTTGCCAAAGAAAATGATTTTAGGCTTAGTCATCAGGGAAGAGATCCTTGTTTGATTTGATTTCTTTTTCGTAATCGGCAGGGACTAAATCGCCTTTTTCGTCCAAGCGATAAAAGGCCTTTGAGTCATCCTTGATATGGTCGATAAATAGCACGCCTTCTAGGTGGTCAATTTCGTGCAAAATAGTGCGAGCTAGAAAATCTTCGGCTTTGATGCGAACCTCTGTTCCATCTTCTAGAAGTGCCTTAATCTTAGCCTTTTTAGGGCGAGGAACCAAACCATAAATCTCTGGTACAGACAGACAGCCTTCGTAATCTTTTTGCATTTTACCTTCAGTCTTGATGACCTCGGGATTGATTAAAGCGGTAAAATGATTATTTTTCTTGTCATCAAAATCATCACGCACAATAATAATGCGTTTATTAATCCCGAGCTGGGGTGCTGCCATAGCAGTAGTTAGCTCGTAAGGATGCTCGTTTTCCCAGTCGATTGAACTCTTTGTCATTTTGGCAATAATGTCATGGATTTCATCGTCAATTACGCTGACCTTGGTGGACTTTTTGCGTAGTCTAGGATCTGGGGTTGTGATAACTTTCATGTCTTAATTATAACATATTTCATCTTAAATTTCATCCGCTATGCAAACACTCGTTGCATAGCCGGAAAAATGGATCGGGCAAAGATCACTTTTGGTAGTAGTATGGAAAATGAGGCAGGAAATGAAGACTGTTTTAATATTTGATTATGGATTTTCAGGATACTTACTCGGAAATGAAATCGAAGAGAATCTCCCGGTGGTAGTTAAGCGAATTACAGCCGGCACAGAGCAGGATTTGCTAGAGAAAACTAACTGGGATATTATAATGGAATCTGAAATGATGCTCACGCACTACGTTAATCGAGTAGATGCTATTATTTTAGCGAATCCAATTGTTTCGATGATCGCCAAAGAATATCTAGAAATAGAGCATCCCAACCAATTGTTTATTGGCTATGGCTGGGATTTACCAAAACTAGTAAAAGATACGGAAAGGGCTTTGATTTTGGTGCCAAATCGAATCGGTCGCACCGAAGCCTATCAAAGGTTGAAGGCTAAGTGCCAATCCACAGAGATCAACGAATCTGACGGCCAGAGATGGGTAGAAGTGGTCAAAAGTGAGCAGAGATTAAAAGATACGGAGCTTGGCGAAGAAATAGAAAAAGTACGAAATGGCAAATTAATAGTTTATAATTCTAAACTCCTGATGATGCGACACAGGCTAGAAGAAAGAGTGGGATGGAAAGTAGAGGTTGCGGACTTTTTTGAGCCTATGATGGAAACGCTGAGTCAAAGTTTGGGATTATAACAGGGAAGGCGGATTGATTGTAAAATGCATCTTAGAACTATTCGGAAGGCTTTCTAGAGCAGAAAGTAATTGACTGCGAGAGGTGGATCTGACAATTATCTGCCAGGTATAGCCAGTGGCGGCACGCTCGTGAAAAGCTGGAGTGGGTTTAGAAACATAAAGATGAGGATTATTCTTCAAAGCTTTGTGATATTGTTTGATATATTTGATTGAAGTTTCCTCGGTTTTATAGGTGACGGCAATTTTAGCGAGGTAGTAAAAAGGCGGGAAATGACCTTTGCGACGAGCGGAGAGTGCATGGGTGGCAAAGGATTGGTAATCGGCTGCAATCGCTGCCTGAATTACGGGGTGATTTGGTTGGTAAGATTGGATAAAAACATCTGCCACATCTAGATGTCCGCGACCGACACGACCAATCACCTGGGTGAGCAGATGAAAAGTGCGTTCCTCGGAACTGTAATCTGGGAGCGACAATCCAGCATCAGCCTGAACTACACCAACGGTGGCCAGCAGCGGCAAATCTAGTCCTTTTGCAATGGTCTGCGTGCCAATGATAATATCGTAATTTCCATCTTTTACTTCTGTAAATCTAGCATCTAGGGTGTCATTTTTGGTATTGTCAGCATCAAATCTGGCGATTCTAGCCTTAGGAAAGAGTTTACCAAGCTCTGCCTCTAACAGCTTGGTGCCAAAACCCTTGTGATGGATACTAATGTGTCCGCATTCTGGACAGGAAGACGGAACTTTGGTGCTGGCTCCGCAAGTATGACAGATTAATTGATAACTATCAGCGTGAAGAGTCAGAGGTAGGAAACAATTAGGGCAGAGCGCCTGCCAGCCACAATGATCGCAGAGTGTAAGATTAGCTGAACCACGGCGATTGTGAAAAATCAGAGTTTGACGACGTTTTTCTAAGTTGCTGGTAATATTTTCTAGCAGGATATCAGAGAAGTAACGGTTTTTAGTAAAATTCATTGGATTACAGAGGTCAACTACATGAAAATTTGGTACTACTGCGGTCTTTTTGGCCTTTTCTGAGAGGGAAACGATTGCACCTCTGGATTTTGCTAGGTAATAATCAGATATCAGAGGGGTGGCGGTACCATAAATACAGGGGATATTAAGAGAGCTGGCCATAAAACTGGCGAGTCTGAGTGTAGAATAACGGGGAGCGTTCTCTTGAAAATAAGTTGATTCGTGTGCTTCATCAATAATAATTAGTCCTAGATTATTAACAGGGAGAAGTAGGGCGGAACGAGGGCCGATTACAATCTGAGGGGTATCGGACTCTAGTACAGATTCCCAAATTAGATGACGATCGGCCTCTGTTTGGCGCGAATGTAGGAGGACGACTTTCTTGTCAAAAGTCTGCTCAAATATTTGTACTAACTGAGAGGTGAGAGCGATTTCTGGGACCAATAGCACCATGGATTTGCCATTTTTTAGTGTTTCTAAAGCCATTTTTAGGTAGATATTAGTTTTACCGCTACCTGTTACACCATGGAGTAATCTGGTGGTATTAGGGTTATCCCAGAGGGAATTAAGGGCGGTTTTTTGGGCGTTATTTAATGGAATTGTCGGATTGGTAGAAGCAGGTGTATCGCTAGCTTTAAGTGGTTTTTTGCGACGGTTTTTGCCAATACCAAGGGGCAAAAACATTTTCGCAGCCACCGGCAAAGGGGAAAGATAATAATGAGAAAGCCAAGAAATGGATTTTAGAATATGAGGTGGGAGAGGTTTTTCGTAGAGGATTCTAGCGATCGGTTTGGTCGGAAAATCAACAGATTTAACAGAGGAGAAGACGATACCATAAGTTTTGCTGCGCCCCAGGGGAATTTCAACGATAGCCCCAGGAGCGAGTTTGACATCAGAAGAATAGGTCAGCACGCCGCCAGATTCACGAAATTGCCGAATTGGTATCACCTCATAAAACATGCCTCTATTATAACACCTCTGAAAGTGGTGGTTTTTAGAAATAATGTTGTGAAAAATACATATATTTAGCGATTTTGATGTATAATAAAAAATGAAGGAGAAAAGAGAGGTAAAATGTTAGATGTCTTCATCACATCAAGAGTGCGCAGAAAAATTTTAGTTGTTTTTGCGAAATATCCAGATTTTAAGACGCACGTACGTGGCCTATCTAAGTTGATCAAAGAAGACGCTGGCAATATCCAGAGAGAACTAAAACGCCTAGAAAAAGGCAAATTCCTAATCGTCACCAAGCGTGGTAATACCCTAATCTATCAAACTAACAAGCAGTTTCCTCTGTTAAAAGAGCTTCAGAGTATGGTGATTAAGAGTCAAACCCTCTCCGATCGCAATAAAAAGCAGAGTAAAACAATTGGATAAAAAGTGAATAAACTTTTTAAAGAGCTCTTAGAAAAGCGAGGCCTGACCCCTGATTTTTTGGACCCAAAATACGAGAATTTGACCAATCCAAATGAACTTCCAGATATGAAGAAGGCGGTGGATCGAATTCTCCAGGCCAAGGAAAAAGGAGAAAAAGTTTTAATCTATGGCGATTACGATGTGGATGGCGTAACGGCGACTACTATCATGGCGCGTAGTCTAAAAGCGGCCGGAATCAAAGACCTTTCTACTATGTTGCCAGATAGATTTGTCGACGGATATGGCATGAGCAGCCGGCTGATCGAACGGGCAAAAAAGGAAAAAATTCAGTTGGTGGTCACGGTAGACTGCGGCAGTAACAACGATGTGATAATTGACCAATTAAATCAAGAAAAAATCGATGTAATTGTGACTGACCACCACGAGGTTTCTGGGAAATTACCAGAGGCGGTGGCAGTAATTAACCCAAAGCGTCCAGATTTTCGCTTGAGGGCAGAAAACGAGCCAAAGATTGCAGGATTAATGGATTTGTCAGGGGCGGGTGTCGCATTTATGCTAGCAAGAGCTCTGGTTGATGCTGGCGCAATTCCATTTGGCCAAGAAAAATGGCTGATGGATCTGGCGATGGTGGGAATTATTTGTGATTCGATGAAGCTCACAGGGGATAATCGTATTATCTGTTATTACGGTTTTATCGTGTTGAAAAAGACTCGCCGCCCAGGATTCAAAGAGTTAATGCGGGTGGCTGACATCAAAAAATTGAACTCCACAGCCATCGGTTATCAAATAGGACCAAGACTAAATGCAGCAGGTAGGATGAAGACTGCCGAGAAAGCCCTGGAGCTTTTGATGACAGATTCGCCGATGAAAGCAGCGGAACTTGCAGAAGAATTGAATAAACTAAATCTTGGGCGACGCGCTCAACAGCAAGCGGCGATCAAAGAGGTAGAAGAATTTGGCGTGAATGAAGATCCGGTTCTAGTCGTTAATGGAAAATGGAACGAAGGAATCGTCGGTATTATCTCTGGCAAGCTGACAGAGAGATATAAAAAGCCAAGTTTCGTTTTAACAGAGGTAGGAGGCGAATATAAGGGGTCTGGTAGGAGTTTCGGCGATTTTAATTTGGCACTAGCTTTAAAGGAATGTGAAGATATCTTGACCTCTGGTGGTGGTCATGCTGAGGCTTGTGGCGTAAAGTTTCCGAAGGACAAATTAGATGAATTTACAGAGAGAGTTAATCGATATTACCGTAGCTTGCATTTGCCTGACCAGAGGAAATACTTTGATGTAACAGAGGATTTAACTGTGGCAGAACTATCCGATCTTGATACTGAGCTGATCGATGATTTGGCCAAGATGGAGCCATTTGGCGAGGGCAATCC
>JAFWEB010000071.1 GCA_017515925.1 Candidatus Saccharimonadota bacterium
CGCATGGAAGAAGCTGCTTCGGCTTGGGAAAATGATTTCGATCTTGAATTCCTAGTCAAAAAAGAACTAAAAAATTACTTACCTGTGATTTCTGGCACTAGAATGCTCAAAGATTATCTAGATTATTTGTTCTAGATCTAACAATTTTTGCGACAGGAAAAATCCCCTAATGCTAGGGGATTATTCAATTGATACATAAGTATCTAAGTCTATATATCCTTTGACGATTTTGATTACTGGGCCAGATATCAAGATGACAATTGTTGTCTCCACAATCAAACCCTCTAAATAGGCTCCTGCGGCTTGTTTTAGGAAGTCGTTCAGTGGCAAGATGCCATAGAATGCGATTGTCTCAAAAATCAGATTATCAACTAACCTTCCGACCAGCGACGAGCCAATTGCACGCAGCCTGAAACCTTTGAGGCTTTTTGGCTTTTTGCCGGCCAATTGCCAATCAAAGATTTTTAAGAAAGCCCAGTTATTGGTTAGCTGGCTGAGCAAATATCCAACCAGACTTCCTGCGGTAATCCTGACTGAAAACGAGAAGATCGTCGCATAGGCATCTTGACCATCCCATCCGGGAAACGGCGGAAGATATACCACTAGCCCTAGAGCCACCATTGCAACCACGTTCAAAACCACTACGATTTTTGCAACGTAATCCGCAACTCTCTTGCCATAGATTTCCATCAGCATATCACCAAAGACATATGAGAGAGGAAAAAGTAATAATCCTCCATCCACTGGAATTCCATAAAGATCCCAGATTTTGGCTGCCATGAAATTACTGGCGAGTAGCACTACACTCATTGTGCCGACTATGATCATCAGCACCTTATTTTTTCTGCCCATTTTTTTCACCCCCTTTTGGACTTTTGGACATATAAACAGATTACAAAAGAACAGACCGATAATCGGTCCATAAATACATTATATCACAGAACGCTAGAAAAGTCAATCCAGCTAGATTTCGAGCAATTTCTTCAGCTCTTCGTGCACTTCTTCAATTGAGGCCTCGGTCGAAAGAGTTGGGATATTATATTCTTTGGCAACTTTTAGATAGCTTTTATTGAGCTTGCGCTGGAATTCTTCGCCTTTGGATTTCCAAACTTCATTACCGCGAGCCTGCTCAGCCAAGCGCTTTTTTTGACTCTCTTCTGAAATCGTGAAAATCACAATCTTGTCTGGATTAAAGTAGCGCTCTGGCATGATTAATTTATGTAAACGGATAATCGTGCTCTTGCTCATACCTCCTACGTAACCCATATAAATCAGCGTGGAAAGCCAGTTGCGAGTAGTGATTACAATATCGTCGTTCTTTAGTGCTGGTTCGGCAATTTTTCGCCACTGCTCATAACGGTTGATAAGATATAACATGGCATGAGACTTGGTGCTAAAATCAAAATCTTTATTAAGGTTGGCTTTGGCGATGGCCTGGATCATTTCGTCTTTGGAGCCGTTGCCTGATTCGGAATACGTGACGACATTCTTGCCTTTTTTCTTGAAATAGTCAATCAAAAGATTAGCCTGAGTATCTTTGCCGGTTGCATCTTGGCCTTCAATCACAATATACATTATTTTACTCCTTTATACTTTTCATAACAGCGCTCACAAATTGCTCGGTAAGTGATTTCACTAGCCCCATCATCTATCAAAATGTCTGGGCCATCTGTTACCAATTTGCCATCAATAAATCTAGCATTGAGTGTAGCCTTGTGTCCACATTCACAAATAGTTTTGAGCTCTTCAATCTCATGAGCAATCTGAAGGAGTCTAGTAGCACCTTCAAATCCTGCGTCGCTTCGGCGGAAATTAAGTCGTAGTCCATAAGCCATTACTGGGATATTTAAATGATTAACCACCTTCATCAGCTGATCTACTTGCTCGGCAGTCAAAAACTGGGCTTCATCAATCAAGACACAGGCCACATCTTTGTAAGACTCAGAAATTTTCGCATAGATATCGTCATCTTTGGTAAAACAGAAATCCGTCTCGCGTTCTGGGCCGATGCGAGTTAATAATTTATTGCCATTTTTGGTATCGGTGGCTGGTTTAATCACGCAGACTTTGTGTCCACGCTCTTCGTAATTAAATGCTACCTGGAGCAATTGCATTGTCTTGCCGCAACCCATAGCTCCATATCTAAAATATAACTTCGCCATATTGGGTCAATTATACCATTTTTCGTGCTATTATAAAATTATGCACGACAGTTGGAAAGCATTTTTAGATAGTGAATTTGCCAAACCATATTTCAA
>JAFWEB010000072.1 GCA_017515925.1 Candidatus Saccharimonadota bacterium
CAAGCCAAGTTAGTACGCGCACATGGTGTAAACCTGATTCCTCGCCAATTTCGCGGATGGCGGTCTGTTTGGCGGTTTCTCCTGGTTCGATATGACCTTTTGGAATGGTCCAGCGATTCTTGGAATCTTGAATCAAAAGGATTTCGATGTCCTTTTGATCGGGAGTCATACGAAATACAATGCCACCAGAAGTCGGCTCACGCACAATCTCTTGGATTGCTGGTTTCTTGCGGAAAATGCGAGAAAATGCCGATTCCTTGTATTCCTTCGTAGGCAAAGCCTCAGGAATTTTCAAAGTTCCCTTAGGACTACGATAGGTGAAATCTGGTTTTTTGTAATTATTTTGAGCAGAATTATTTGTCGGATTTGCTGGACTTGTCTGACTCTTCGGACTTGGCTTCTGGTTTTTCTTCTGCTGCTTCTGATGCTGTTTTATTTGATTCTTCATTATTATCCTTAGTAGCAGCTTCTGGATCTATCTGGCGGAAGGCTGTGCCCAGCACACCATTAATAAACCTAGAAGAGTTCTCAGAACCGAATGCTTTTGCAAGCTCTACGGCTTCGTTAATAGCAACTTTTGGCGGAACTTTATCTCCGCAATATTTGAGCTCGTATAGCCCAATGCGAAGGACGTTGCGGTCAATCGCTGCAATAGAACTAATAGGCCATTCTGGAGCCAGAGGTTTCAAATCCTCATCTAGGGATTTGACCTTCTCCATTACACCGTTTGTCAAATTATAAACAAACTCGGTGTCTCCGAGGGCCTTGTCATAGGGCTCAATGTTTTTCGCGATAATGGTGTTAAGATCGGCTTCTGTATCGCCCGCCTTTTCACGAAACTCGTATTCGTACAAGCTTTGTAATGAAATAATTCTACCGAGGTGCCGATTACTTGCCATTATTTGCTCTTCTTTGCTGATTTAGTTGATTTCTTAGTGGTCTTTGCTGCAGACTTTTTAGCAGGACGCACGGTCTTCACTTTCAAGCGAGGTGTAGACTTTTTGGTCTCAAAAGCCTTTACAGGAGACTTCTTGTTAACTGCACGAGCTAGCTTCAAACGTAAGTGGCTACGACGTAAACCGGTCTTACGAGCACTGCTCTGTTTTTTAGGTTCAGGCATTTTATGCTCCGTTTAATGATATAAATTTATATAAGTTTATCACAAAAAATCAAATCTGACAAGTGGGGATTTAGCTAAAAAAGGGACTAAAAAAAGAAAAGAGCCGTGACAATAGTCACGACTCAATTCCACCCCAGAGGACGCCGTCCAGCGCATCTCTTTTAGCCAGAAGTGCTGAATAAGTATTTCCGGTTATTGATTTGACGATTTCTTCGTCAAAATCTGATTCCATCGGGATGCTCACGATGTAAGTATCAGCCGATTTGGCGATTGCCGAATTCAGGGCGCCTTTAGATAGAAATGTGTAGAAGAAACATAAAACTACTGCGATTGATCTAACGACGATTTTTGTGACGCTCCCATCTCCGCAATACATCGGAAAAACACGGATCATCCATGCATCAAGTGTACCGCTTGCATAATGCTGGAACAGATAAACCCTCAGAGCAATAAAGCCAACCAAATCTGCCAGAAGCACAATGGTGAGGGCCCTGAAGAAGTTAAACACTCTTCTAATCACTCTTTCCGTCAGATCTTGGCGACTGAAGGCTTCCTGCAAAGCTTCGGCAACACTACCGTCATCTCTGGCTTTCTCCATCCGGACAATGGCTTTGACCACAGCATTTCTGTATTCGCACTGCCTTTTTCTGTCTCCAGAGTTCAATAACTCAACGAAAAAACTGTCCTCTTTATAAAGATCATCTTGCATTTTTATTCCCCCCTTCTATGGAATCTAGCTACAAAAATACAACAACACTATAATTATAGCATAATTTTAAGATAATCGCAACTAATTTCTATGAAACAATATTGACAAGTTTGGCTTGCTTCACAAAGATGACTTTTTTGACTTCACCGGTGATGAATTTCTTCACATTTTCCTCGGCTAGAGCGAGTTTTTCGATCTTTTCTTGATCTTCTAGATCTTCTGTCGCCACAGATAGTTTAGCGCGGAGCTTGCCATTGACCTGGACGATGACCTCTACCGTATCGGCTACCAAGTATTTTTCGTCCCAGACTGGCCAGATATCATCAGAATTCATTTTTTCTAGCATTTCTGAGGCAAGATGTGGCGCAAAAGGCTTCACTAGTTTTGCCAAAGTAATGATATCCTCGTCGGTGGCTTTTTCTTTGTAAAGGTAATTGACATATTCCATCAGAGTAGAAACAGCAGTGTTGAAATTCTGACGGTGAATATCATCAGTGACTTTTTTAATGGTTTTATGGCGCATTACTAAGCGGTCAGTATCCGCAGATTTGGTACTCTCGCTAGCAAAACACAGAGTCCAGCAACGGTTGAGGAAGCGATAGACACCACCAACGGACTTTGGATCCCAAGCTGCGTCTTGGTCGTATGGGCCAATGAACATCTCATAAGTCCTGAGTGTGTCTGCACCGTAGCCTTGGTCAATTACGTCTAGCGGATCAATCACATTGCCCTTGGATTTGCTCATTTTCTTGCCATCTGGAGCATTGATGTAGCCATTATAAAGCAGAGTTTTGACCGGCTCACGGAAAGGCAATAACTTCTGATCGGCAAAGAATTTGCACCAGAAACGAATATAAAGAAGGTGTGCCACGGCGTGGTCTGCGCCAACATAGATATCGGTTGGGGCCCAGTATTTGATCGCCTTTTGATCCCAAGCAGCCTTGTTATCCTGTGGCGAAGCATAACGCCAGAGATACCAGGATGAGCAGGCGTAGCCATCCAGCGTATCAGTCTCACGAGTTAGTTTCTTCTTGACCATTTTGCCAGTTTTCTTATCTTTGACTTCTAACTCTACGGTCAGCCAATCTTTGGCTTTGGCCAAGGCCGAGCGGCCAGTATTGTCAGGCTTGTAATCCTTCACCTCTGGAATAATGACAGGGAGCTGGTCTTCTGGAATTGGATATTCATTACCATCCTCGTCATAAGCAATAGGAATAGGGCAGCCCCAATAACGCTGACGAGAAATCAGCCAGTCACGCATTCTGTAGGTCACTTTTTGTTTTCCTACATCCTGCTGAGAAAGCCAATTTACCACTAGCTCGCGCGCATCGGCAGAATCAGTACCATTTAGATGGCCAGAATTAATTAGCTTACCTTCACCATGATAGCATTTATCGGTATCGTCAGAACCTTCTGGTTTCTCAATGACTTCTTTGATAGGAAGATCAAACTTTTCGGCAAATTCATAGTCGCGTTCATCGTGAGCTGGCACCGCCATAATTGCACCTTCGCCATAACCCATCAAGACATAGTCAGATACCCAGATTGGGATTTTTTCGCCAGTGGCAGGATTGATGGCGTAAGAGCCAGTGAACACCCCTGTTTTTTCCTTGTTTTCTTGACGCTCAATTTCGGATTTTTTGAGAGCATCTGCCTGGTATTTCTCCACTTCCGCCCTGGTTTTGTCAGTAACAAGGTTTTTTACCATTGGGTGCTCTGGGGCAAGGACTAGGAAGGTTGCGCCAAAAACAGTATCAGGTCTAGTAGTGAAAACCTTTATAAATGCGGGTCCTGTCGCCGCAGCTTTCCCCATTGCTCCTCGCTGACGACGCTGCGGTGCAACGGGGAGCCCCTGCTCGGCGCCACCCGCAATTTCAAACTCAATCTCTGCACCCTCTGAGCGGCCAATCCAGTTGCGTTGCATGGTTTTAATCTTGTCTGGCCAGTTTAGCTCGTCAATATCAGCAAGTAATTCATCGGCATAGTCAGTAATCTTGAAGAACCATTGTTTCATTTTCTTCTTTTCTACTTCGTGACCACAGCGCCAGCAACAACCATTTTCCACCTGCTCGTTAGCTAGTACAGTCTGATCTACTGGACACCACCACTGATAGCTCTCTTTGCGATAAGCCAAGCCTTTTTTATAAAGCTGCAAGAAACACCACTGAGTCCAGCGATAATACTCTGGATCG
>JAFWEB010000073.1 GCA_017515925.1 Candidatus Saccharimonadota bacterium
AGTGTCATATTCTGTGCCGAGAAGATCGTTGATTTCTTTTGTTGTAATTTTTACAACATTTTTCTCTGGTTTATTTGGGTATTCGTCAACTACTGCTAACACTTCGTCATTGGTTTCTTTTGGCTCTGGGATCAACATATTGCAGGCCTGTTCCAAAACTGGTAAAGTCTGTACGGCTGGCTGGCCCTTAGTGAATCTAGTAATAGCCTCGGAGAAAATGCCATGTTTCATCTGAGTCTTGCGCAAATGATAAAGTGAAAATGTAGCAGATTCCAAAATAATTTTCTTGGTAGAAGCATCAATTTCGGTAGAAGCACCACCCATTGCACCGGCAAGTGCCACAGGGGTATCATTTGATGTAATCAATATGTCGTTAGCATCACACTCTATGGTCTTGCCATCGAGTAGCTGTAGTTTTTCACCATCTTTTGCGGCACGAATAGTGATTTGTGGATTGTTGGATCCGCCAACTGCGACAAATTTGTCATAGTCAAATGCGTGAAGTGGCTGACCAGTCATAATCATCAAATAATTGGTGACATCGACAATTCTAGAAATACCACGCATACCAGCTTTGGCCAAAAATACATCCATATCGGAGAAATATTTTTCACCCTTCAAGCTATCGTCAAATTGCAGCACCGCACAGGAGTAACGAGGACAAAGCTCAGCATCGGCAATATTTACCGAAACAAGTGGGCTTTTGCCTCCAGCAGATTTTGCGGTGTCGATCAAACGATCTTTTCCTTCGTCAAACTTAGTGCCAAGGATCCCGGCAACCTCACGTGCAAAACCGATGAGACCAAAGGTGTCTGGACGGTGAGTGAGAGACTTATTCTCAATATCAAGAATGATATCTTCTAGACCAAACACTTCAGCGAATAAATCGCCAGGCTTCACTGTCTCGCCAGTTCTGGCATTTTTCTGGGCAGGATTAATAACGGCGATTCCCTCATGGTCTTCACCTAGATCTAACTCGTCAATAGCAGCAAGCATACCGTTGCTTTCAAATCCACGAAGCTTCCTAACGTCTAGTTTGAAATTCTCTTCGCCATAGGTCTGTGGGACGATGGAACCCGGAGCAATCCAAACTGCTAACATGCCAGCCTTGACATTTGGCGCACCACAAACTACCTGAATCAAATCAGATTTTCCGGCGTCAATCTTGCATAGATGGAGATGTGTTTCTGGAATTGCTTCACATTCAACAACTTTTACAATGAAGATACCTTCGTATTTTGGTGCAAGATTAATTGCCTCCTCTACTTCTACTAGGCGAGAGCCAATCAATTTTACCAATTCCTGAGTTTCAATTTTCCCTGCTTCTGGGACTAATTTTTTGATTTCGTTTAGACTAATTCTCATATTTGCTCCTCGACCTTAAAATTCCTTTAGAAAATCTAATTTACCAGATTCGAAATAACGCACGTCATTGATTCTGTATTTCAACATCACCAAGCGATCGATACCACCACCCCAAGCAAATCCTTTGTATTTAGTAGGATCGATACCAGCCATTTTTAGCACATTTGGATGAACCATGCCACAGCCGCCCATCTCTAGCCAACCATCACCCTTGCCACCGAGAGATTTCGGCTTTTCAATCAAGAATTCTACGGATGGCTCGGTGAATGGGAAATAGCCTGGCTGAGTCTTGATATTTAATTTTTGACCATAGTATGTCTCAAAGAATTTTTTCCAAGTGCCAAGTAACATACCCATAGTGGCATTTTCTGATACAAAAATACCTTCGCACTGGTAGAAAGTGTGCTCGTGAGTAGCATCGACATCTTCGTTGCGGAAGACGCGGCCTGGAATTACTACTGCAATTTGACCGCCCTCATCGAGGTTCTTCTTGTATTTTTTCAGAGCACGGTGTTGCATAGTGGATGTGTGAGCTGGTGGGATATATCCCTCGGCTGTACGGAAAGTATCGTATCCGTCCCTAGCTGGATGGCCCTCTGGGAAATTCAAAGATTCGAACATATGAAATTCGTCGTCAAGTTGCTGAGCTTCCATAATGTCAAAGCCCATGCGAGAAAAAATATCAAGCACACGGTTAAACTCCATCATCAGTGGGTGCTTGGTGCCACGTTTAAATGACGGGATTTCGGTATTTGGTGCAGATGGAGCAGTGATATCAATTGGTGTGATATTTTCTGATTCTTCTGCATCTAAAGCTGCCTGCAATTCTTTTTGCAGAGCTTCACGTTTTTTATTGAGCTCCTGACCAAAAGCCTTGCGATCTTCGGCCGGAATGGTTTTGATTTTGGCATATTCGGCATTTAGAGCCTTCAAATCTGCCTTGATTTTCTCTACACTTGACATAGGATTATTATACCACAAAAAACACCTCATTAATACTTAAATAAGGTGTTTAATGATTAGATCATCACCATCACAACAATAGAAATGATTGCCAAAATGACAAGAACAACCCAAATCCATGTGTATTTGCCGGTTGTTTTCAAATCTTTTGCATAATCCGAATCTTCCACCAAATCAGGATCTTGACCTCGCTCAGTCTCTGCGGCTCTAGCGCGAAGATCAGCAGCAATTCTGTCGTTGAGACGTGAATTCTCTTCGTTAGATTTTGATACCATTATTCCCATAATATTTTTATTATAGCATAACAATTATAGTAATAGCAAGGCATCCGGGAAACGAGCCTATATGATCATTTCTGCGGGTAATATATCGCGACGGGCGATAGCTTAGGCGATTATACCCGTAACGACGGGATATAATCGCCGGCCCGCAGTGGGCATATAGGCGAATTTCCATCAGGATGCCGAATGTGTGCTATAATGAATCTATATACCAATTAAGGAGGAATAATGGCTACAACAAAGTCAAAGAAGACCGCGAAGAAAGCTTCTTCAAAGTCCAAAGCCACTGCTTCTACTGCGAGCGTAGAAACTAAGGCTATTGTTTCGGCCACTACAGATGAAAGTCCAATGAAGGGATTCTTCGACCGTAAGTGTGATCCGAACGAAAACATTCTAACAATCTTTAAGAACCCACGCATCTATGGCGCAATCCTTGGTGAGGTTATCGGCACAATGCTTCTTACCATGATTCTATTGCTCCTTGGTGTTTACCAGCCAATGTATATCATGTTTGGCATGATTGCAATTACCGGTGCTGTATATGGTCTTTCTGGTGCAAACCTCAACCCTATCATCACCGTCGGTATGATGGCAAGCCGCCGCATTTCTGCAATCCGCGGTATTGTCTACATCCTTGCTCAGGTTCTTGGTGCATGGTTCGCATTCTTGCTTTCTAGCGCATTCATCGGCACAGCTGGTGAAGATGCAGGTGCTAAGCTTCCTGTCATGGCAGAAATTCCAGATGGCAAGTTCTGGGTAGTAACAATGATTGAGTTCGTTGGCGCTATCATGCTTGGCTTCTTCTTCGTACGTGCACTTATGTACAAGAGAAGCACTCTTACCTTTGCTACAATCTATGGCACTGGTATCTGTGTAGCACTTCTTATCACTATCGTTATCTCTTCTAGCTTCCTACAGCTACAGAATAACTTCATTTTGAACCCAGCAGCAGCTTTGATGTATCAGGTTCTACCAACCAGCGGCGATTCATTCGGCGCAGTACTTGGAAACGTCTGTCTAGCACTTTTGACATACGTTGTCTTCCCAATGGTCGGTGGCGTAATCGGCTTCACACTTGGCGATGTTTCTTCTCGCCTTGCTGGCGAACCACGTTGCTGTGGCAAAGAATGCCAAAAGAAATAATAACTCTTTAGCATAAATTAAATAGCACTTGCTCGCAGGTGCTATTTTTTGATAAAATATAAGTATATGAAGCGAGGCAATATTGCAAAAAAGACCGTCATACGTGTTGCTGTGAATATTGTGATTTTAATTATTGCTGCGCTGTTTCTGACTTGGCTTTTGGAATACAGGTATTTTATTAATAATGCTGATGATGTTTGGATCTTCGTTCGCGACCATACCAAAATTTACCTTTATAATTCCCTCATCACACTAACAATCCTTGGCGTGATCTATGGGCTAGTACGAAGGATCTTTCTCAGCATTTCTATCAGCACAGCAGCCGTATTGATATTTGGTTATATCCATATTGCCAAATTTGGTTTCCGCGGTACACCACTCTTGCCAGAAGATTTCCAAATGGGTTCACAGACTGGCACATTGACGAAATTTATTGATATGTCACAAGTAGTCCGACTAATTATCGCGGTAATTCTAGTTATTATCCTAGGCATCATTATCGATCGATTGACCAAAAAATGGCTAGGCAAGGAATCAACCGAGCCAAGCAATCCTTGGTGGCGAAGATATCGCATCATTTCACGCATCGCGATTATAGCAGTATCGATTTGTGGTTTTATGATTACTACAGATTTTATCCGCCATCACGGCAGAGAACGCGACATAGAAATCCCAATTCTAGATAGCCATTTCACCGATTGGAACCAAGTCACAAATTATTCCGACAATGGATTCTTAATTGGTTTTCTATATAATACAACCAAACTTGCTATCACCGAACCCGGTGGCTATTCCAAGGACAAAATGAAAGAAATCGATGCGAGCCTCACAGAAATGAAACAGGCTGCCGATGTAGACCGTATTAATATAGCAGATGCAGGATATAATGTGATAATCGTGCTAGACGAATCATTCTATGATCCTTCAATCATTGCCGACTATTATAAATATTCTGGTGGCGATGTCACGCCAAACCTCCATCGTTTACAGGAGAATAATCCTAGTGGCTATTTGTTCTCGCCAGACTACGGCGGAGGCACTGCAAATATCGAATTTGAGACTCTGACTGGACTGACTAATTACTGGCTAAAAACCGTACCATACACCAATCTCATCACCAAACAAAAATCCGTCCCGAGCTTAGCTTCCTACATGAAATCTGCCGGGCTTCACACTGTGGCTATCCATCCATTTGTTGGCGGAATGTATAAACGCGAAGAAGTGCTACCGAGATTTGGATTCGACGAATTTATTGATATCCAGGACTTTTCCGATGCTGAACACGACGGTTCTAGCGAATACGTAAACGATCGCACGACATATAATAAAACTCTGGATTATATTAAGAACACACCAGAAAAAGATTTTGTTTCAGTCATCACGATGCAGAACCATGCACCATATATAGAGAACGAATACGGCGATCCGAAGTTCATCATTTCTGGCATTGATAATGAAGCAGAAAAATCATCCGCCGAAACTTATATGATGTCACTCAATAAATCCGATCAATATTTGGGTGAATTCATTGATAACCTAGGTAATTTCGAAGAAAAAACCATCGTTCTAGCTTACGGTGATCACGCACCAGGTGTATATTCATCCGTGCTAGAAAACGAAAATCCTGAGATTTCTAATTTGGTGAGATTGACACCATTTATCCTCTATGCAAATTTTGATACTGAATCTGAGCCAGTTAAACTTCCTACCACTACGCCAAACTGCCTAGGTAATTTCCTACTCAACTATTACAATTTACAAAAACCAGCAAACTATTATCTATTGGATACAGTTTGTGAACAGACCCCAATACTGACTGATATATATTTTGGCAGCACAGCCCCAGCCGAAAGCACAGAACTAGGCAACTACAATCTACTTACCTATGACCTTACGGCCGGTAAACAATACATACTGAAATAATTATTTCTTATACTCTTTTGGAAAAAGTGGAGTGGCTGGTGGGAGAATTTTTTCGCTGGTAAATACTTCTGCAATCGCTGCGGCGGTATCAGGCAAAAATGGTTTCAAGAGATATGCTACTTGGAGTAATTCATCAACAAGCTCTTCTAGAATCATTACCAACTCATCGTGACGTTCTGGATCTTTGGCAAGCTCCCAAGGTTTCTTCTCGTCGATTTCACGGTTAAGATGCTGGACTTTTTCCCAAACATAATCAAAGGTTTTGCTAAAATAGAATGAATCCATGATAGATTCGTATTCAGCATCACGCTTGTGAGTGAATTTGCGGCCAGGAAGATCCTGTTTCTTGCAGAGATTTGCGAGGCGCTGAACTAGATTACCAAGGTCGTTGGCAAGCTCGTTATTATATGCTGCGTCATATTTTTCCCAGGTGAAATCAGAGTCTGCAAATGAATCAGCATGGCGCAAGAAGAAATAACGGAAAGCTGGCAGACCCTTGCTATCTAGTACTTCGATAGGGTCTACTACATTGCCGATGCTCTTGCTCATTTTTTGGCCATTTGCCAAAATGAATCCGTGCGAACAAATCGTCTTTGGAAGATCTAGTCCACAGGAAAGCAGAATTGCCGGCCAAATAATCGCATGGAAACGCAAGATATCTTTGCCGACGAACTGGACTGTGGCTGGCCAATAATCGGAAATGTCCTGCTCTGGGTAGCCTAATACTGTGATGTAATTTGCTAGGGCATCTACCCAAACATACATTACTTGGGAATCATCACCAGGCACAGGCACACCCCAAGGTAGATGTTCGACTGGACGAGAGATAGAAACATCTGGACTGTCTTCTAGAAGTTTTAGAACTTCCTTAGCACGGAAATCTGGGAGGATCTGCATCTTTTTGGATTCAATTGCATCCTTGATTTGGTCCTTGAAATCAGAAATCTTGAGATAATAATTCTCTTCTTTGATTTTTTCGTATGGCTTGTTATGGTCTGGGCAAATACCGGAATTTTCATCGTATTCTTTTTGGGTGACAAATCTTTCACAGCCTTCGCAATACCAACCTTCATAGGAATCGCGATAGATATGATCGCTCAACTTTTTCCAAATTTCTTGGCAACGACGAATATGGTCCTCGTCTGTGGTGCGAATAAAATCAGTGTATTCAACATTCAATTTCTTGATGAATTCCTTGAACTTGGCAGAGTTATCGTCAGCAAATTGCTGAATAGGGATGCCAAGTTTTTCGGCTTTTTTGTAATTCTTATTACCATGCTCGTCAGTGCCTACCTGGAAACGAACTTCATTTCCCTTTTCTTTTTGATAGCGTGAAAAAGTATCCGCAATCAAATAATCCATAGCATGGCCGATGTGTGGCGCGCCATTAACATAAGGAATAGCAGTAGTAAGATATATCTTTGACATATCCATATTATACCATAAAATTATTTAGCTGTACAAGCGAAGCCTTGGGATTCAAATGTCTCTTGAATAGAGTCGATATCATCAAATACCTCGCCCTTTAATACTGGGATACCGAGGAGTTTAGCATTGGTCATGTCAATATCATCACCATCGGCCTGGCGGCTCATGGTGACGGTTTTACCCTTGCTATTGAATGCTGTGTCAAATGGATCGGAAGTGAGCTTCAATGCGGAGTAGGCTGATACATAGTTAGATTTGATATCCACTAGGCGAACTGATGCTACATCAGAACTATCGTAATTGAGTGTGAGATTGTCGCCAAAACTAACTAAGGCTTTGTCTTTGTACATGGCGATAATTTCTTCGGTACCACTAACTACTTCTGGATACTGAGAAAAGGCGTCTGCTCCGCCTTCTTTCTTACATACTAGATTAGATTCTACAGCTTTTGCAGTAGTGAGCTGAGTAGTTTTCTTGGTGGAGCTACTCTTGGATGGATTGCCGAGGACAAAGAATAATACAAATGCAATCACGCCGACAAGAAGCACTGCACCAACAATGATTAGGATCTTCTTGGTATCTAGTTTTTTCTTGCCAATAGTTACTTCGTTTTCATCTGGAGTTTTTTCCTTTTTGAGGAATTTGAGCTTGAATGGTTTTTTGATAGGTTCGGAATGATTTGGTGCATCCTCGGAATAAGAAATAGCGCTGCCAATCGAACCTGGGACTGGGTCAGCTGGAGTGAGTGGCTCTTCGTCGTCGGACTCGACTTTTTTCTCTTTTGGCTTTGGTGCATCACCGATAAAGCTGGCAGAGGTCATACCGGAATCGTCTGAAGATTCTGAAGAATCTGAATCGCCGCCCTCGGCATTGTCGGAATTGTCGGAGTCTGAATTATTACTTGGTCCATCACTGGTAAAGTCCATGCTGGTAGTAGTATCTGAAGATTCGTTAGAAGTATCGCCGTTTGAATCGCCAGTTAGGTCGCTTTCACCACCCAAATCACCACCGATGGAAGTATCGACAGTGGCTGGTGGAGTGACATCTGAAAAATCTGGATTTTCCACTGCGCCAAAAGATGGCTTAGCAGGAGCATCAGAACTTGCCGTATCTGTAGCAGCGGCGGAAGGAGCTTCGGTCACTAGGTCAGCTGGAGCTTCTAGAGTAGGTGCACCGGCAGGGGCCTCTGCAGTATCTGCTGGGGCGTCTGCTGGAGTATCTGTAGCTGCGGCAGCATCTGGAGCTGGTTTGGCAACCGACTCAGTAGCTGGCTCCGTAGCAGGTTGCTCTGCAGGAGTATTAGCAAGTGGAGCGGTATCTACAAGTGGATCAACTGGCGTAATTGCAGGAGTATTAGCAGGGGTCTCTGCAGGAGTATCAGCCGAAGTACTAGCTGAGGTAGGTTCCATCATCGAGGCAGAACCATCCGCTGCCGCGGAAGCTAAATCTGCCGCAACCTGATCAAGCGAAGATGTATCAGCGGCTGCATCAGCAGTCGGCTCAGTAGCTGAGTCAGTAGGAGTTTCCGGAGCAATCTCTGGCGTAGGAATCTCCACAGCAGGAT
>JAFWEB010000074.1 GCA_017515925.1 Candidatus Saccharimonadota bacterium
CTTAGAAATGATGATTAACATTGTCATCACAATTAAGCCGGCAAGCATCCCTGAGAAAAACAGTTCAGCTGACGACTGATCAAATTTAGCTGGGAAAGCCATCAAGAGCGAAGCCGGCATAAAGACAAAAAGCAGCATATTCACTAGCTGCTTGTTGGTGCTTTTATTAATTGCGCCAGTTTTTCCCAGGATAAAACCAAGAATCAGAATCAGAAAAATTGAACCAAGTCTAGAATAAAATGATGAGAGCTCAATTTGCATAACCTTATTGTATCATAGGAGCTAGACCTGTGGTATAATGTGTTTATGGATAATTCGAAACATATTTCTTGGGAAGCACAAGAATATGTATCTCGCGACAAAAACGTGGGATGGTATATTGCGCTTGTTATTATTGGTTTATCACTTACGGCAGTCGGGGTGCTAGTCAAATGGTGGAGCTTTTCTCTACTAATCGTAGTCTCTGTGATTGCCTTAATTGTTTATTCGGTACGCCCTCCTAGAATGCTCAAATACACGATGAACTCCAAAGGCCTCAAAGAAGGTAACCGCATGTATAACTTTGAAGATTTCCGAGCATTTGGCGTGATTAATGATGGCGGTCATTATGCTATTGTTCTCACCCCGCGCAAGAGATTTTCTCCTCGCACATGGGTATATTTCCCAGAGCAACAGGGCGAAGGTATAGTCGATGCATTTGGCATGAGGCTTCCAATGGAAGAAGTAAAATTAGATGTTATTGATAAAATCGTCCGTGCGCTAAGGATTTAGTGGAAAACTTGGCACAAAAGTTTGCATTTTAAAAATGCTTGTGCTATCATAGAATAAGATAAAGTTTAATAAAGAAGGGTGGCTATGGGCCAATTTGGTCAAACTAACGATCTACAAGAGGCAATAGATCAAGTTGCAAACAACGATGGCAGTGATGCCGTTAATTCTGATGACAAAGTAAACAATATCCAGGATCAACTCGGTGTGCCTCCATCTCCTGATTCTTTCCCTGCCCCAGAAAACACCAACTTCTTTTCTGATATCATGCCTCCAGCTCCAGGAGAAGTAGCTGCTCCTGATGCGCCAAATCTAGACGGTGCTATCCCAGAAGCTCCTGCCGCTCCAGATGCCCCTGCCTCTGCTCCAATTGATATTGTTAACCCTGTTCCTGCTAAAGAAGAGCCAAAAGCTGATGAGTCAAAGCCAGAAGTTGCTCCTGCCGAGGAAACCCCAGCTGAGCCAAAAGCCGACGAGCCTCTTGCTGATGCTCCTAGCGCAGAGCAGATTTTGAGTGATAGCCTAGCACCAGAAGACGAGAATTTGAAAGGTGTCCGTGAGAATATCCTTCGCGATTTGATGCCTCTAATGCCAAAAGTCCAGGGTACTGCTGAAGAAAAATTCGATATCTACGAAGATGCTATTAATACTCTAGAAGATAAGAATTTGGTTTCTGACGCTTATAATATGGCAACTCAAATTGAGGATGAGAGCAAGCGTGCCGAATCCTTGATGAAGCTAATGCAAGCTATTGATAAGAAATAATCTTTAGATTAATTTAAAAAGACTAGGTTTTAGGCCTAGTCTTTTTTGAGTGTTTAGGTTTTATTTAATTAAACCTCGGGAGCGGTAACGTGATCTGGATCGTAGTTAGCGATACCTTCGGCGATTTTCTCTGGGGTGACATGGAGTGCATCACCGATTGCAGCGGCTGCAGCCATGTAAGACACAAATGGCTCGCCAGTGAGGAAAGTTGCTACGGTAAAATTGGTATTGCCGATAGCAAGTTCTGCTTCTGTTCCCTTTGGATAGAGTTTAGACTTAACAATTTGGATATTAGAAAATCTATCAGAGCCATAAGTAACGGTGCCTTCTCTGCCGGCAAATTCTGTGAAATCCTGATAGTTTGCATCATCACGGTTCAAAATGACATAATCTGGATTCATATTAAATAGAGCTGTTTCGCTGCCAGCATATTCGGTAGATGATTCTGCATCTAAGGATGCTGGTACGAAATTAGTCATAGCTGCAATATGAATTGGCAAATCAATGAATACGTCCTTTTCTAGAGATTTGGCAGGAGCGGTGACGACAACATAGTTTGCGCCAGCTTTCCATGCGGTAGAAAGGAATTTATGCAAAGCATGAACCTTGATTGGACTAACAGAGGCCAAAATAGCAACTGGCTGACCTGCAGCTTTCAAGATTTCGTGGACATAATTTGCGACTTCTACGGTGCCAGCTGTACCTGCGATACAGATGAGTTTCATATCTTTGATAGGGTGACCATAGTAAGTAGAGAGCACTTTTGCTTTTAGCTTCCCCGTTTTTGTCTTAGCTGATTTTCCCTTAACACTCTTTTCCATAAGATAAGTATAGCATAAATTTGAAAAATGTGTTAAAATAAAGATGTCGTGTAATTCACGATGCTCATTTAATTTCTAGGTGGATGTACCGCTAGGAGTTTTCTGGCACTGCTAGATCTTGTAGCGGCTGTCCACATTTGCATTGAAAGCCCTAAAGGCTTGAGATGTACCATTTTGTAGAGTGTGCACCCGTAGCTCAGCTGGATAGAGCGTTTGCTTGCGGAGCAAAAGGTCGTAGGTTCGAATCCTGTCGGGTGTACCAAAATTGTGATTAAAACCGCCTAATCTGGGCGTTTTTTGTTGCTCGCTC
>JAFWEB010000075.1 GCA_017515925.1 Candidatus Saccharimonadota bacterium
GCCATGCCACCACCAGCCGAATTAATACCATGCTTGGCAATTTCTGGATTCATCTGCATGAATGCACCGGTTAATTTGTAGCGATTATAGAGCTGCTTCAAGGTAAATTTATGTGAATGATAGACTCTAGCCTCGGCCACATAGCGGATTTTGCCACCGCACATGATCAGTTTATAGGCAAAATACATGTCCTCAGAAATCGGCAAATTCTTGCCATCATAGCCCTTTAATTCGCGGAATTTGCTGGCTTTGATCGCGCCAGCAGCATCAGAAAAGAAGAAAGTTTTGAGTCCGCGTTTCTTGATATCCTTCTTTGAAACAGTAAAAGATTTGGTTGGATAATTATGCTCGCGAGTGTATTTTTCGATGTTATTATATTTGGTAAGCTGACGGGCATAAGTAGCATCTGCTTCCCCTTTCACAATCGGTGCGATTAATTTAGCAATAAAATCATCATCCTTGATCACTACATCTTGGGTCAAGAATACAATAATATCTCCTGTCGATTCCATGGCAGCCTTTTCTCTGGTTTTGCTATGAGAAAATTCGGTCTTTGGGATCAATTGATAAGGGATATTTGCTGCCTGTAAGACCACTTCTGTATGGTCGCGACTTTTGGTCAAAATGTATTGTTTTTCGATGATTTTTACGCCTTTTTGTTTCTTAAGAGATCTATCAAATGGGATAATTTCTGTTTGGGCATTAAAAAGTGGGCAAATAACAGATACAGTGGCTATTTTTTCACCCATTTTACTCATTTGATATATTATACACCAAAATGGCGATTTTAGCAAGGGTATACAGTTTCATTTTTCCCTTATCCATGCTATAATTAATTCATTAAATTTGGAGATGTTATGGCAGATAAAAAGCCAAATGACAAAAATAAAGACGAGCTCGTAAATGATGCTCTAGTAAATGACCCTTCTACCAAGGCTGATCCAGCCAAAGAGGAGAGTGTTTCTATTACGCCAAAGAAGAAGAAAACTTCTAAAAAAACCAGCAAATCTGGCAAATCTTCTGCTGCCAAAAAAACTAGCAAATCAAAATCCAAAAAGTCATCTTCCAAATCCACTAAGTCTAAATCTGCCAAAACCTCATCTAAGTCTAAAAAATCCATCTCCGTAGACGACGTAACTGAGGGCCAAGTAAAACAATTCCCTATTAAAAAATCTAGCAAAAAGACAGAATCAGATAAAGCTCCTTTTACCCGTGACAAAGAAATTGAGAAACCAACAGACGAAGCCAAAGAAGAGCTAAAGCAAGAGGCCGAGTCTATTAAAGAAACAGAGCCAGATATCTCTGCTCATGATATCGCAGTCGCTCTAGAAACCCCGGTAGAAGAAAATTATTCCGCCGAAATCGCCGACGAAGATATAGAGAAAATCGTCGCAGAGGTAGAAAATGATTCCAACAAAAAAGCTGTCGAAGAAAAGGCTAAAGAAGAAGCTAAGCCGGGACTAGCTCATCAGGTTAACTCCAAAGATCAACGAATCAGGAGAGCTTTGCCTTACCGTATTTTTAGCCGCATTCTGTCAATTCTTGCCCTCGCCGCATTCGGCACATTCCTTGCACGCACAGCCTTGACTGGTGCAGTGCCTGCAAAATATATCTGGCCAGCTATCGGCGTTAGTGCAATTATCGGCATTATTGTCCTAGCTGTTACATTCAAGAGAAAAGCTCATGTCGCCACACTTTCTATTCTGAACGTCCTGAATTTTATAGTAATCGCAGTTGGCGTGGTAGGTTTTCTTGGTGTCAATGATGTAATGAGTTTCCTTGATAAAAACCTTGGTGAAAAAACTGAATACACAGTTTATAACGTGTTTGTAAAAAAGGATTCAGGATATAATTCCCTCTCTGATGTGCATGGCAAAGATTTCCATAGTATTTCCGATTTTACCGATACCGCCAAGCTAGAAGATGCTGTGAATAGCCAAGTCGGTGGTTTTGTGATTTACGAAAAAACCGTCACCACCATCATGGATTCTGCAGTGAAAGATACCTCTTATATCGGTCTGCTCAGCACCGGCACATATGAATCTGCTCTGTCTTATAGCGTAGATAATAAATCCGCCGGATCAAAAAATAACGATGCTAAAAATAATTACGAGCAAAATCTCAAGATTATTGGCGAAATCAAAGTCCCAGTCGACAAAGACACCCGCTCACATACTTCCAACCTGACCAAGCAGAGTTTTGTCATGTATATCTCTGGTATTGACACTCGCTCCGGACAGATGGTCGGCACCAGTCTAAGTGATGTGAATATTATCATGGTAGTCAATCCTACTACCCGCCAGATCTTGTTGGTGTCTATTCCGCGTGATTACTATGTAATGCTCCATGGCACCGAAGGATTACCAGACAAGCTCACCCACGCTGGCGCACTTGGCGGCATTAATCTATCTATGAGCACAATTGAAGATTTACTGGATTTCAAATTCGATCATTATCTCCGCGTGAATTTCAACGCCGTAATTAATCTAGTCAACGCAATTGGTGGCATTACAGTTTATTCCGATGTAGATTACGATATTACCGCTTGGACTAATAAGACTTGTGTCTTCCATCCAGGCAACAACTATCTGAACGGTGCTTGCGCTCTAGCCTTTGCCCGTGAACGCTATGCATATTCAACTGGCGATCGTCACCGCGGTGAAAACCAAGAGCAAGTCATCCAAAAGATATTTGAAAAAATCTCATCTGACAAAAGCACCCTGGTCAGGTATCAGGATTTGTTGAATGCTCTGTCTGGCTCATTTGAAACAACTGTAAAAACAAGCGACATCACCAGCTTTGCCAATATGATGCTAGATGATACCCGCCCATGGACCATCACTACATACAATCTCGATGGAACCACCGGCATGGCTCTAACTCATAGCTACCCAGGTCAATATCTCTCGGTGATGCATCCAGATTACAATACTGTAGAGACTGCCAAGGCCAAGATTCGCGAAGTATTAACCGGCACTACCGAGCAAGCAGCTCCAGCCGAATCCTCTTCCGAAAACTCCGAGAGAAACGCAGAATCAGATTCAATGAAGGTGCAAATCAGATGAGTATTCTACATTTAGTTATCGTATTTTTCGTATCAATGGTGCCACTAATCGAGCTGCGTGGAGCCGTGCCAATTGGTGTAGGCCTAGGCCTGCCAGAATGGCTCACACTCATCATCGCCATCATTGGCAATATGATTCCGGTACCGTTCATCTTCCTATTCTCTCGCAAATTCCTAGAATGGGGTGCCAAGAAAAAATGGAAACCGCTAAATAAATTCTGTAACTGGTGCTTGAAAAAAGGCGAGAAAGCTGGCAAAAAACTCCAGAATTCCAAGAGCGCATATATCGGCCTATTATTCTTTGTAGGCATTCCCCTCCCTGGCACTGGCGCATGGACCGGCACGCTTGCCGCATCATTCCTAGATCTTAATTTCAAGAAAACAATTTTTGCAGTGATGGGTGGCGTGCTGCTAGCCGGAATCATTATGCTTGCAATTTCGCTGGGAGTGTTTGGGGTGGTTCGATAGGCTTTTCGCTGGCATCCTGTAGGCAGACTTTAAATATTTTATTTTCATAAACTTGAAAATATTCAAAGTCTTACGCGGATGCCATGGAGAGCTTTCAAATTGCTAATTCCAAGAACGCAACGAACAGTTTGACTTTGCGCTTTATAGACATTTGAGTTGATAATTACATCGCCAGTCCAAAAGTTAAACCTGTAAGCTGCGGCCTGTGTTGCATTGATTGATGTCCAGTATTGACCAACGCCTCCCATATACCCTAGAGCGCCATCAGTCCATTGGAGGATTCCACCTCGAGTTAGTCGAATTGGATATGATTGAATGGCGATTGAACCATCTTGACCGCTAACCAGGCTATATGTTTCCATAAGATATTTCCAAGACTTTGACTGGTCATAATAATCCCC
>JAFWEB010000076.1 GCA_017515925.1 Candidatus Saccharimonadota bacterium
ATCTCTTTTTTCAAGATTTTATAAAAGATAAAAATTGCTACTCCAGCGGCAAGCAAAAATGAAATAGTAATAATGATTGCTCGAAAGCGTGGGCCTTCGCTACGAGAGCGGTGTGACGGCCGATAAGATTGTTGCATTTCCATATTCAAATTATAGCATAATCAGAGGTTTTGTAATATAATAAGCTTATGCTTAGCAAGCTCAAGGAATTTTTTGCACGGGTATTCAAATCTCGCAAGCCATTACTCGAGTATAATGGTGATTTGACTTCTCCGAATGGTAGGATTGTTTGTAGATTGACTCTGAAAAAAGGCCAAGTATACTATTCGGTGCTCAGGGATGGCAAGAATTTGGTGCGTGATTCTAGGCTTGGTATGAATCTGCGTGGAGACGAGCCACTTTATAATGGCTTGATGCTAGTTCGTTCTTTGAACAAGAGTTTTGACGAAACCTGGGAAACCAAATGGGGCGAAGCTCACTATATCCAGAATAAATACAATGAAACAGTTCTCTACCTTTCTGAAACTGGTGGCAAGAGGAGGCTGTTCACCTTGCGTTTTCGCGCTTTCGACGATGGTGTAGCTTTTCGTTACGAAATTCCACCTCAGCCTGAATTCCAGAATCTCGTGGTCGCGGATGAATTGACCGAATTCAATGTGGATTTCAATGGCTATGCTTGGCATATTCCTGCCTTCCAGCCAGATCGTTACGAATATAATTACGAACGCAGTCCAGTTTATGAATTGCAACATTCTGTTCATACTCCACTCACTATCGAGACGCCAGTAGGATATGCTATTTCTATTCACGAGGCTGCACTTTATAATTACGGATCGATGACTCTAAAACTCAATCAGAACAATGCTTTGATGGCCGATATTACTCCACTTTCTGATGGGGCTAAAGCTTATGTAGAATTGCCGTTTAATACGCCTTGGCGTGTAATTATGATAGGTGATAGCCCGCTAGATCTTACGACTAACCACATGATTTTGAATCTCAACGATCCACCAAAAGAAGATTTTGACTGGGTCAAACCTCTCAAATTTATGGGCATTTGGTGGGCAATGTATGTCGGTGAATATACTTGGGCCGAGGGTGAACGTCACGGCGCTACGACCAAACATACTGAGGAATATATTGACGCTTGTGAGAGGCTTGGCATCCCAGGTTTGCTTGTAGAAGGTTGGAATAATGGCTGGAATGGCGACTGGCTACAAAATGGCCCAACCAATGATTTCATCCACCCGTCCAAAGATTTTGATTTGAAGGAAGTGGCTAAATATGCTTCATCAAAAGGTATAGAATTAGTCGGCCATCATGAAACTGTAGGCTATATTGATAATTACGAAAAACAAATTGAAGAAGCATACAAAGAATATGCAGATAACGGCATTCACTATGTCAAGCCAGGCTATGCTGGTGCTTGGATGTCGATTCAAGGTCGCAGAGAGTTCCATCATTCCCAGGCCGGAGTTTTACACTATCAGCGTGCTCTAGAGTTAGCTGCCAAATATCACATTATGCTGGATGTACACGAGCCAATTAAGGGTACTGGCATTGAGCGTACCTGGCCAAATCTCCTCACGCGTGAAGGTGCTCGTGGCCAAGAATACGAAGGTGGCGCACTTTATCCATCCCACGCGACCATCCTGCCGTTTACTCGTTTGCTTTCTGGTGGCATGGATTATACCAGTGGCATCTTTGATGTAACAAATAACGTCAAGCGTATGGCAACTACCATCGCCAAGCAGCTTGCATATTATGTTACGATTTTCTCTGGTATGCAGATGGCGGCCGATCGTCCTAGATTCTACGAAGAAGTAAATCCAGCCGCATTTAAGTTCATCCAAGACGTTCCTGTATCTTGGGAACGCACCCTACCACTTCTTGGACACATCGGGCAGTATTATGTAGTCGCACGCCAAGAAAGAGGCACGGAAAACTGGTTTATTGGCGGCGTAACCAACGAAGACGAACACCGCGTCCGTGTGAACCTCGATTTCCTACCACAAGGCTCAGTCTATCAGGCAGAAATCTATCGTGATGGTGAGAATGCTCATTACCGTGAAAACCAATTAGCTATAGCAATAGAAACTCGTAAAGTCGGCAAAATGGACTACTTAGACATCTTGATGGCCCCTGGTGGTGGCTTTGCAGTGGCGTTGAAAAAGATTCAATAATTATCTAGCTGTAAGAATCAATCTATGCGTATGGTCGCCGTTGGTGCCAGGAATTGGGTCGCCAGAGCAAGTCATCAAGACTACCGTATCGGTACTTTCTTCTTTTAGGATCTCTTTCATAGATATTTCATCTTTGGCTTTTTCCTCAATCGACATGATGCGATAGACATTGTTGTTGTATCTTATTTCGGTGCCGATTTTAAGAATTTTCAAATCCTGGAAAATCGTGGACGAATGACCAAATATCAGTGTTTTGTTCTCGTGTACAGAGTATGAGCCAGCGATTTGATCTGGGACGTTCAAAGTTGAACCGGTGAATTGGATCTTAGCCACAGGCGCTTCTAGACTGATAGATGGGACAATTAATTTCTCTGTAGCCTGTGCGGCTTCTTCGGCATAGACGGGATTGCTATTTTTTAGAATGTGGATTCCGATACTTGCGACGATAAATGCAGCGAGAAAATACATCGCAAAAAATATGAGATTGAGTTTTAGCTCTCGGTCAAAAACTATTCTCCTCGCAGTTGGTTTCATAATTTCATTATAGCTTAATCGGAATGAA
>JAFWEB010000006.1 GCA_017515925.1 Candidatus Saccharimonadota bacterium
AATGGAGTGATAAATCCACGGTGGAGTACGGAACTGGTAATTCCGGCGCACACCGACTGGATTTATTACTTCATTTCAGGCGTGAGTTCAAGTTTATGAAAATAAAATATTTAAAGTCTGTCTACAGGATGCCAGAGAAAAACTAAAACATTAGCAATTTCTAAAACACATTCTTTATGTTATAATGATATTTATGGAACCTACAGCTGGTGGGACAAACCCAACGTCTAGGCAGAGAGACGCTGCTGCTGAAATTGCCCGCAAGAAGGTCTTAGCGGCTTATTCTTCTGATGCTCACGCCGTAGGTACATTCTCTAGAAGTATTTTGTCTGATCCATACAAAAAACGAGCCTATCGCAATATGGGTTATGCCGCTGGTAGAATTATTAGTAATGACAACAACACCTACAATCGCCCAACGCCCGTTACCCCAGCTGCGCTCAAACAAGCCCCAGTTTCCACCAATGTTGCTGCTGCCGCTCCAGCCCAAAAAGCCGCCGGCGAGCAAGCTGTCAACTGGCAGAAATATCACTCTGCTTGGCAATATTACTATCAAAAATATTACAGTGACTACTATGCCAAAGCCGCCAACCAGCTAATCGAAAATGAGCGTTTGAAGCATGACCTCAAAGACACTCGCAAGGAAAGAGATGAACAAGTAATTAATCCCGATCGTGCAGTAGATCCTACTGACGAGGAAGAACAAAGCATTATTTCCGACCTCAAGAAAACCGTTAGGAAACACGCATCAAGAAGCGCCAAAAAGTCCCGAATCCACCGCAAATTTATCCCTATTATTGCTGGTGTGGTAGCAGTATTAGTGATCCTGTTCTTGCAATACAACCGTATGATTTTTGCTCCTATTATGGCTTATGTTTCACCAGGTAATACTACTGATACAGGTATCACAGAGATTGATCCAACCATTACCAAAGCTGTTGGACCAGATAATCGCCTAATTATTCCAAAACTCAATGTTGACGTGCCAGTGCATTTTGGTATTGCAAACGATACAGATACAGTTAATGCCGCGATGGAAAACGGCGTGGCTCAATTTGCTATTCCTGGAGCTTCTGCTATGCCAGGGCAAATTGGCAACCTAGTAATTACCGGCCATTCCGCTGGTGATATTTATAGCAATAACCAATACAAGTTTATTTTCTCTGGGTTGGAAAGACTTAGCAACGGCGATCTCATCTATATCGATTATGGTGGCACCCGCTACACCTATTCAGTCACCAAGCAAGAAGTAGTAGAGCCTGATAATGTCGGCGCTCTAGTCTATGACACTGACAAACCAGTCCTCACATTGATCACTTGTACGCCACTCGGTACTTCACGCTATCGCCTGCTTGTTACCGCTGAACAAATTAATCCATCACCAACTGGCGCCACCCAAGAAAGCCCATACGTTGATGAGGGCGAAAAGAACGAAAGCGTAATGCCTCAAAACGAACCAACTTTCTTTGAAAGAATTTGGAACTGGCTAACAGGAAACAGTTAGTAATCTTTTTATTATTCGCTGATTTTTTCGCGCATGATTGATGAATTGCCGCGATCAGATTTTATGAAGAATAGCGTCTTACTATCTCTTGCAATAAAACCTGCACCAGTCGCATCGGTGAGCTCTCGCCTGTTGGCACCGTCAAAATCGCGCACAATCATTTTATCGTTATCGATATTTGCAATCAAATAATCATCCAAGAAGAAATAACTGTCTGATTCAATTGAGTATTCTGACAGCTTATTTAGTTCTGCATCATAAACAGCTAAGTTATTGCCGGATTTTGCAATGTAAAATTCGCTTCTAGCATCAGTGGAAATCCAATCCGGAATAAAAGCCAATTCTTTTTTCAGGGCCAATTCCATGCTGTCCAAATCATCATCCTTAGTTGGCAAATTACCCCTGTAATAATAGACCATTTTATCTACTGAAATGGCAATATAACTGCGACTTAGATATTCACCAAATGCCACGTTTACCTTCTGCTCTGGCTGGTAATTAGCTAGACGAATATCGTCTGAACCTTCTTGGAATAGTTTAACCTCGTGGCCGCGAGTTATATAGACAATGTGCTTTTCATCCTGGGTGAAGCTCTCTATATCGCTTGCTAAAATTTGGGAAATAGTTCGATCACTTGCCATAACGGTGCGGAGATTACCATTTTCTAGAGCAATCAATCTTTCTCCGTTATCACTAGCAAATTTTAACTCAGAGAAATTCATACCAAAAGTTTTGGAGAGATTTATACTTTTATTTACATCGTTAATATTGATAATGATCCACTCAGTACTATCGTTATTTTTTGTCTGCACTAATATTTTGTCGCTATTTTTATTCCAAGTTAAACTAAGTACCGTACGCTTCTCCAAAATTTCTGAAGTTTTTAGCGTTGTTTCTGTCACATCGTTACTATTGCTGACATTGAGCAAAGTCCAATCGTCAGACGATGCAACAGAATAGACAATATATTCATGACTTGGTGATGGGGCAAAAAAGCTAATGTCCGAGGTGTACTCACGCACTCTTTCCGCACTGCGATCAGTCAAGAATAATCTAGGATAATCGAGTTTTAGCAGCCAACCAGACTCACTAAGCACAGTCTTTTCCCAAGTATCATAGCCAGATTTTGACAATTTTATTTTGTGCTCACCTGCAGGAAGCATCTTAGAAGTATTGGTCTTAGCAGAGATAATTTCATTATCAATTTCTACAATTGCACCAGTAGGAACAGACCTAATCTGTAAAAGTCCAGATTGGCCTACTTCGCCATCTTTGTTGAGACCGTATCCCATTGCGACAAAAGTCAAGATGATGACCAAAGCGACAACAGATATCACCATTATAGTTTCTGTAATTGCAAGTCGAATTGTTTGGAGACGTTTTTTTCTTTCACGGTCCATGCAGATATTATACCATAAATTTTTTAAATAAAAAGTTATTGCTTTTTAATGCGATTGAGGTTAAAATAAGAATAACCTATATTGTGGAGTGTAATATATAATGGCAAAAATCAAGATAAATGTTGAAGGACCAGAGAGGGCTGTGAAAAAGCCTGCTACTCGTCATATTGCCATTACTAGCCCTTCCGATAAAAAACCTGTAGTAAAAAAGGCTGCTCCAAGACGTAAAATTGAGATTAATAAACCTACCAAGAAAACTATCCCTGTCGCCAAGAAATCCACTCCAATCAAAAAAGCAACTCCAGTTAAAAAGATTGTTAAAAAAGTTGCCGCAAAACCAGCTGTAAAACCAATTGTCAAAAAGGCTACACCAAAGCCTGTCATCAAGAAAACCACACCAAAACCTGCTCCAAAACCAATTGTAAAAAAGGTTTCTCCTGCGCCAAAACCAGCGCCGAAACCAGCGCCAAAACCAGCCCCAAAACCAGCACCAAAGACATCTGCTACCGTATCATCTATTGCCAGCTCGGTTGTCAAATCTATCGCCACACCAAAACTTGCTCCAAAACCAGCTCCAAAGCCTGCAGCCAAGAAAGTTACTCCAACACCAAGGCCAGTAGTTCGCCCAGTTCAGCGTCCTATTTCAAGCACTTCAACCCATCGCAGCATTCAAAGATCAACCACTCTTTCTCGTCGTTATGTAAAGCGCCCTAATATCAAAACACGTGAAGATTCTGCAAACCTCGTCAATATTGTAGAAGTTTCACCTAAAGATGCCAAAAAACAAGAACGAGCTGCCTTGAGACGCGCCCGCATGGCCAAGCTAACCAGCTTCCGTAATCGCAAAAAGGCTGCCAAGCCAGTTACCAGTGTCAAACCTGCGGCAAAATCTGCAAATACTGCCTCACTCGCACATGCCGCAATTAAAAGTTCTACAACTAAACCAAAAGAGACTCCTAAGCCAATGCGCCAATCAATCAAGCGTAAACATCGTGGTCGCCGCATTGCTTTGGCTCTGTTTTGTGCCTTACTTGTCGTTGGCGGACTAGCCGCATTTGTCTACTTTAGTATGCCTGACATCTCTGTAAAAGTCGCTGCAATGCAGACTGGTATCGAAGCATCATATCCATCATTTACTCCTCGTGGTTATTCACTATCTGGCGTCACCTCTGACAAAGAAGGTGTCGTGATCATCTCATTTAACAATGGCGACGGTGCTAGCTTCGACTTGACCGAAGAAAAATCCACTTGGGATAGCAACGCATTGCTTAATAACTACGTCAAAAAGAACTTCCCATCCGACTACGCTACTATTCGCGAGCAGGGAATTACTATCTACTATCGCGGCGGTGATGCAGCCTGGGTCAACGGCGGAATGCTTTACAAGATCAAATGTAATGGCGGCGCTCTCACCAAAGAGCAAATCAGGAACATTGCAACCTCAATGTAAACTACAAATAACAGATTAATTATGGTATAATATTTTTATGTCAAAAAATATCACTCGTTTTGCACCAAGCCCAACCGGATACATCCATCTAGGGAATCTTCGCAGTGCAATTTATCCATATCTCATCGCTAAACAATCTGATGATGGAGGCGATTATATCCTCCGTATAGAAGATACTGACCAAGCCCGCTATGTTGCTGGCGCTACTGATCTTATCAAAGAGACATTGGTCTGGATGGGACTAAATTGGGACGAGGGAATTGAAAAAGGTGGCCCTGCAGAGCCTTATTACCAGTCTGAACGCCGTGATATTTACCATAAATATGCTCGTAAATTAATTGAGGCAGGCCGCGCTTATGCCGATCCTACTACACCAGAGCAAATTAACGAATACCGCCAAGCCGATAATGCCGCCAAGAAACCTTTTCTTTATCGTAATCACCGCCCAAGCGATACACCAGCCTGGGAGCCAGGTATCCCACTCCGCTTCAAATCCGAGCCAAAATCCGTTTCCTGGCACGACGAAGTAATGGGTGACATGTCTACCGGCCCAGAAGTAATGGACGATATTATCTTGATTAAAGCTGATGGCCTACCGACTTATAATTTTGCCCACATCGTAGATGATTACGAGATGAAAATCACCCACATTGTCCGTGGTGTAGAGTATCTTTCTAGTATGCCAAATTACCTGGCAATTTATAAAGCTCTCGGGATTGAGCATCCAAAATTCGTCTCTTTGCCACATGTGCTTGCAACTGTTGGAAATAAGAAACTCAGCAAACGCGATGGTGCAAAATCCGCCGTAGACTACAGAGATGACGGTGTGCTGCCAGAGGCGATGCTCAATTATTTGGCTTGCCTTGGCTGGAATGATGGCACCGAACAAGAAATTTACTCGATGGACGATTTGTTAAAATCATTTTCAATTGATCGTATCCAAAATTCTGGTGCCAGATTCGATGAAGTCAAACTACTCTGGCAAAACGGCCAGTGGATTCGCAAGATTTTTGATGAACAAGGCTGCGATGCACTCTATGATCGCACCGTTTCTCGTGATAAGGCCTCTGTTGATAGCCACAAAGAAAACCCATCTCGCGATTCTTTGGTCAATTTCTGGCCAGAAGAGGCTATGAATTATCCAGAAGAATACCGCAAAAAAGTGCTCTCTATTATCTATGACCGTTTGAAAGTATTGTCAGATTTACGTGAATACACCGGTTACTTCTTCAAAGACCCAGAAATTGATTTAGAATTCTTGCAGAGCAATAAATTCATCAAAAAACTATCCGAAACCGAGCAGCGCGATCTTCTTTCCGCTGCAGTTGACAAATTATCAGCCATCCCAGAAGAAAAGTGGAACGCCGATAATCTACAAACTGCGCT
>JAFWEB010000077.1 GCA_017515925.1 Candidatus Saccharimonadota bacterium
CCACTTTTCCGTTATGGAGTGGGCGCTTATGATTCTAAATTTGTCGATCAAGCTTTGATTCCAGTTGCTCCGCATGAAAAAATGATTAGTATTCGTGAAGTTCAGCACAATTATTGCGATTTTGTAAATGAATATTTGATGGAATATAAACCAGACGTGGTTCACGCTCACGACTGGCTGACTTTTGAGGCAGGTGTGTTAGCTAAGAAAAATTACGGCATTCCTTTGATTGCTCATGTTCATGCGACTGAGTACGACCGTAGTGGTATGAATGGTGGCAATCCTGTAGTTCACGCAATTGAGCGCGAGGGCTTGATGATGGCAGACAAAATCATCGCTGTTTCTCAGGCTACAAAAGATTTGATTGTAAAAAAATACGAGATTCCAGCCGATAAAATCGATGTAGTTTATAATTCCCTAGATGAAGATTTCTTGAAGAGTGCTTACACTTATGACAACGATGATTACCGCTATCTAGAAGCCATGAAACAGCTCGGCTATACCGTGGTTTCTACAGTTGGGCGTTTTACTATCCAGAAGGGCTTGTCCAATCTGATGAAAGCTGCAGCACGCGCAATTTCCAAAAATCCAAAACTCCTCTTTGTCTTTGCCGGTGATGGTGAACAGAGAGAAGAACTAGTTGAAATGTCGGCCAAATACGGTATTTCTAAGAATGTGATTTTCACGGGCTTTGTCCGTGGCAAGCAACTTCGCGATATTTATCAAGTTTCTGATATTTTTGTGATGAGTTCTATCTCTGAGCCATTTGGCTTGACTGCTTTGGAGGCGGCACACCACGGTGATGTCTTGATCCTCACCAAACAATCTGGCGTTGCAGAGGTGATTAGAAGTTCTATGGAATATGATTTCTGGGATGTGGAAAAATTAGCTGACGAAATTATCGCTATCTCTAAGAGTCCAGCACTCCGTAATACATTGAAAGAAGGCGTTGCCAGAGAATACAACAAATTCTCTTGGTCTGATGTTGCCGAGAAGGTCAAAAACGTGTATAATGAAGTGGAAAAGCATAAGGAGTTTTGTTGATGCGAGCGATTTGTCTATATTTGCACATACATCAGCCTTGGAGGTACCGCAGGTATAGCATTTTTGATGTCACACACAATCATAACTACTGGTACGAAAAAGATTACTACGACAAACAAAACAACGAGCGTATTTTCCGTAAAGTTGCCGAGAAATCTTATCACCCGATGCTCGATTTACTCGAGAGGAATATCAAGCGAAATCCTGGGTTTAAGGTTTCTCTATCTATTACTGGTATTTGGCTAGAGCAAGCATTAGAATGGGATCCTAGCCTAGTCGAGCAGATTCGCCGCTTGGTCTCTACTGGTCAAGTAGAAATCGTGGGCGAGACCTACTATCATTCCCTAGCATTCTTCTATGACAAATCCGAGTTCCAGAGCCAAGTAAAGATGCATTCCGATGCTATCTACAAGCTCTTTGGCGTACGCCCATTTGTATTTCGCAATACTGAGTTTGCTTACAATGACGAACTAGGCAAATGGTGTGCCGAGATTGGCTATCGTGGCGTCTTGGCCGAGGGCTGGGACAAAGTTCTAGAATGGCGCAGTCCAAATCATGTCTATAATGTGGCCGGCAGCTCGCGTACCAAATTACTTTTAAAGAATTATCGCTTATCTGATGATATTGCTTTCCGCTTCTCTGATCGC
>JAFWEB010000078.1 GCA_017515925.1 Candidatus Saccharimonadota bacterium
ATAATAATTGGCTCGTTTTCCTCTGATATCTCCTGGATAGATGGAATTAATTTGGCAATAGGATTTACTGGTTGATAATTCGCCATGCCAATAGCTCCAAAAACTGTCATCGCCAGAAGCACCAAGCCAGTAATAGAAAAAGCCGTTATCTTCTGTATCTTGTTTTTGCCCGGGAACAAATGATCAACAAAGAAAATCATTAAGATCAACAAAAACATCACCAAATTATACGAATGAATAATCTGGCCGTAAAAAATTAGAATTGGATTAAAAGCAAAAATAGTAGTTATAATAGCGGCAGTCTTTAGACTGAACCATCTTTTTGCGAGCTGGAAAAAGAAAATAATTGAGAGCGCTCCGGCAAAAATTGACAGGAATCTGAGTGAAATCAGCGTGTGTCCAGCGATCCATTCCCAACCATTCAGTGCAATGGCAAAAGGCTTCACATCCCCACCGTGGGCAAAATGGATTATCTCAGCTTCGTTTGGATGGACTGGATTTTGGATAAAGAAGGCGCAGATGATTGCATAGGCAACGCACAAAATTAGTGGGATTAAAATACAAATAATAGATTTCTTGTCGAGATGTTTTTTGGTTTTGCCCGCGCGTTTCATTTATAGATATTATACTGTTTTTGTGTTAAAATACAAGGGAACTAACAGAGAGAAAAGTTTCATATCAGGGTGTGGCGCAGTTGGTAGCGCGCGGCGTTCGGGACGCCGAGGTCGGCGGTTCAAGTCCGCTCACCCTGACCATTTTCGCATATAAAATATGGTATAATAACTGTATGTCCAAAAGATTCTCAAATTTAATGAGTATTGTACTAGCTATGAGCTTATTAGTTGGTGCTTTTTCTTTTGGTTTTTCAGCGCCGGCTAGCGCAATGTCTAGCGAGAAATCTGGTGCCATCTCTCAGCACTGCGGCAGTATCAAGCAATCTCTCAAGGCTTTGCAGAAAACTGATGCTAGGAGTCGTTCATATCTTGGTTCCGTCTATGAAACTATCATCACCAAATTTATTACTCCTATGAACATGCGTCTAGTCGAATCAGGCCGGCTTAATTCTAATCTCACAGATTTGCAATCAACTATCGTGGATGTCCGCAAGAATTTCGTGAGCGCCTACACTAGTTATAGCCAAGAGTTTGAAGAATTGCTATTGATGGATTGCCAGTCCAATCCGAATGCATTTTATGAGCAACTCAATGACACCCGCCAGAAGCGTGCCGAGGTTTCTAGTATTACTACTAATTTGCGCAATCTATTTTCCGAATATCTAACAGGTGTACGCAAGGTCAGAAATAGTCTAACAGAAGGGACTCAAGATGAGTGAGAATGCTACTAAGGAACCTCTAAAAGAGGCAGAAAAAGAAGCTCCAAAAGAATCTGGCCCAAAGAATCTATTTATCCTTGGCGTGGTATCAGTTGCTATTGCTGTTGCTACCACCGCAATTAGCCTTGTGATTTATCACAATTCCGGCGATATTTATCTAGATCGTTCACGTCCTGGATTTTTGCCAGACAAGACCGAAGTCCAGCCGGTAGTTGATGGGGATTATTCATTTGAACCTTCTGGCCAGCTGACAGCCGATAATATGGATGAATATATCAAATATTACGAAGAGAATGTTGATATGATAGACGACCTTGTGAATCCATTTTCTGGCACCCCACTCTCTGATGAATCGCTCGGAATTCCGACTGGCGAATAATTGTTAAAAAATCTTGAAAAAACCTCTTTACAATTCATTTTTGCGAGACTAAAATAGTTATTAAAATTTAAGGAGGTAAAATGTCATTAGTAATCCGGGATTCTTCGGGATGGGCAACCCATAG
>JAFWEB010000079.1 GCA_017515925.1 Candidatus Saccharimonadota bacterium
TTCTTAATGTAGTGAACTTCACCGTTAAACTGTTTGGCGACTTTCTCTGTTTTTGATTTCGGAATGAGGCGATCTTTTTCTCCACAAATAAAACAGGTTTTCTGCTTGATTTCAAAATCTTCAATACTGTAGGAAATAGAGAATTTAGCGGAACGAAGAACATCTTTTTTAGTAGTATAATCTGCGCCGCACTCAATTGCGGTTTTCATAGTGTCTTTTCTAAGGTCTTTATCTTTTGGAATAAAAAGATAAGTGGTGGTGATATAACTAATCATCTTATTTGGCAGCATAATAGAGAGCGGGACAAGCATCTTGAATGGTTTGGCTGGCTTGGTGGAGATTGGAGACATAAAGATAATCTTGTCTGCTATTAGCTCTGGGTATCGTTCTGCCACGGCTGCGGCTACGATAGAGCCCATAGAGTGGCCAATGATAACTGGCTTTTCTATCTCGTTTTCTCGAATAAATGCAGCGATAAACCTAGCATAATGGTGTGCATCAAATTTCTCGATGGTTTTGCCACCAGCAGGTGGAATATCTAGTGAATAAACATTGAATCTACTATTTGGGAAGTTTTCCTCGGTAACTTTTTGGAGCCCCAAATTATTTCCACGAAAACCGTGGATAAAAAGTAGATTTTGCTTCATTTCTTATAAATTCCCGCTTCTTTTAGCGCCTTCAAAATAGCGGGGCGATCAAAGCCGACGATTTTTTTATCACCAATTTCTGTGACTGGGATAGAAGATAGATTCATGTCTTCGGCATCAACTTCTTCATATTTGACGCCAAGCTCATCTAGCCAGTCCATTTCGGCGTGGCAGTATGGGCACCAACTTGTAGAGTATACTTTTACTTGCATAGTTTTATTATACCACGATCTAGCGGTTTTACATAGCTAGTGCGGCATCAAGTTGTGGATCACGGTTTTTATTGATGTCGTCATAGGTGCGGACGACTTCTTTGTCTGGTGAAATACCGGTATTATTAATAGTATCGCCATTTGGTGTATACCAGTGAGCAGTGGTGACTTTGAGCATTGTGCCATTGGAAAGATTAATTAGGGATTGGACTACGCCTTTACCGTAGGTTTTTTCGCCTAGAATCGTAGCCTTGTGGTATTCTTTGAGTGCGCCAGCGACGATTTCTGAAGCGGATGCTGTACTGCCGTTAACGAGAACAATCGTATTCATACCAGCTAACTTGGCTTGGCCGTGCAGTGCATAGGTAGTTTCATCTGGGAAGTGGATGGATTTTTGGACTAATACGGCTTCGCTGTCAATCCAGAGTGATAATAGGTCTCTGGCTGCAGATACATAACCACCGCCATTGTCGCGCAAATCTAAGATGACTTTATTGACTCCGTGAGCGTCAAATTCTTTTGTGAAATCTTTGATGATGGTGCCGGTGTCAGTATCAAATCTAGTCACGGTAATGATTGCAGTATTACCAGAGTAATCAATATAAGCAGAGACATTATTGATTTCTTCACGCACTAAGTCGTAGGATATTTCTTTGCCATCACGAACAACAGTGAGCTTGACTGATTCGCCGGCTTTACCACGGAGTTTAGTGGCGATGTCGCTAGCATCCAAAGTATACACTTCTTCGTCATTGACTTTATAGATGATATCACCAGCGAGTATTCCGGCACGTCCTGCAGGATTGTCTGGAAGTGTGCGAACTACACGTACATAGCCATCACGTTCAGCCATTACTACACCTACACCTGCACCAATATCGCCATGTAAACTTTTATCAAAGTCCGAAGCTTCGCTAGCGGTCATGTAAGTGGTATAACGATCTTGAACAGAGGCAGCGATCCCCTTTTTAGCGTATTCTATTACTTCCTGATCACTAACTGTACCATCGTAATTTGCTTTTAGTTTTTCGTAGACTTCGTTGAGCGGAGACCAATCGATACTAGAAGTGTTTTTGAATCCAAGATATGGTAACCATTGATTGGTAATATTACCCCAGTTCATACCTACAAAAAGACCAACCACTAGGATAAGAAAGCCACTAATAATAGCACTACTTAGATTGATAGTGATTTTGCGTTCTTTGCGAACATCAGAATTTGTTCGACTGGTTCTTCTAGTCCTTGTCGCCATTACTCTATTTTACCACAATTATTATAGACGGTCGATGTGAAGATATGTATAATATCCAACCATGCTTGCAGGAATCACGCGAGCGCCATAATCACCCCACATACCACTTGCGGATGAGTATGCGTTGTTGTATTCGCTAATTAGGATGGAACCATCAGCGTTGACAGACTCTACCCAGAATACGTGTCCTAAGCCGCCATCGTTCTGGCCAATAGTATTTGGAGCTGGCGTATGATCTGCGATACCCTTACTGCGTGCTACATCATCCCAAGTGTTTGCGTTACCCCAGGATAGATAGAGGCCATATAGCTCGTATGCCTTCCAACCAACATAGCTCACACATTCACAGACGTAGCCACCAACGGCACGACCATCGATGCTGGTACCGTAATCATCTTGGCGTTGAGGGCAATCTGCTTGCCAACGATAAGTGTTGTCGCCAGTGTAGATAGGACCATTATATGACTGGTATAGTTCTGGGTGGTCTGCAACGTATTGTTTTTGTGCAGCGATTTGTGCTTCGCGGGCAGCTTTTGCCTCTTCGGAATAAGCAGCAGAATCACCAGCATACTTATCAACAATAGATTGTTGCTCGGCTTTGGATCTATCGAGAGCTTCCTTCATAGCTTGCTGGCTTTCTAGGATTTCAATCACATGTGCGCGGTCAGCTTCGAGCTGTTCCTTGGTGTGTTTAATTTCCTGAGCAGAAACATTGATCTGAGTCTTTAGTGTATTAGCGCGGGATTGTTTTTCAGCGAAATCAGAAATAGAATTGGACCCTGCAAGAATAGTAATAGAATCGGACTTAGTATCAAAATGAATTTGGATTAATAATTCTGCTAGAGCGGTTTGCTGCTCGGTTAGTTTGGCCTGGGTTGCGTCAATCTTTTCTTGGAGCTCCTTAGCATAAGCTTCGCTTTCGGCAATGTTTGCTTCCATGCTAGTAATCTCTACTTGTAATTGATTTACTTTAGCTTGGTATTCATTGGCGGTGTTCTGAGCTTCAGCAGCCTTAGCGCTGGCTTCTTGTTCCCTGGCTACAGCTTCCATACAAGCGGGACTGTTTTTACAAGCGGATGTGAGAGCATAAGTGCTACCGGAGTAGGCGAAAACAGAAACAGTCGCTACTACTAGAGCGGTCAAAATGGTCAGAAGGTGTTTGTTGAGAGCTTTCATAGGCTCATCATAGCATAAGCGGAATAATTTGTAAAGAGGTTTCTCTATTTTTTCTTCTTGCGAGTCTTGTGTGCAGTAGCGGCCAAGTATTTACGAATTGCAAGAGATGAGGAAAGAGTACCGATCAGGATACCAAGAGCAATCACGACGATATAGACGACTACTAGCCACTTACTTTCTAAAATGTTAGAAATAGCAGAGATGTTAATCCCGTAGTTTTCTAGATGTGGGGCAATTGCATGGAAACCAAAGTAGCCGGCAGTGGCTGCAATGATACCAGCAATTACGCCAGAGATCTGAGCCTCAATAATAAATGGTCCACGGATAAAGCTATTATCTGCACCAACGAGCTTCATCATATAAATCTCTTCCCTACGAGAGAAGATGGCCATGCGAATAGTGTTGAAAATAACAAGAATAGATATAGCTAGGAATACGACAGTCAGCACGATACCACCATTTCTAGCAATATTTGCCCAGGATGTGATAGTTTCAATTTCTGCGCGGTTCACATCATATGTAGGTGGTTTTTCTGAATCAATATGGATAATAAATGCGCGATCTGTCTCGACGATATTTTTGATACTAGAAAGATCATTTACATCGTAAACTTTGATACGCATAGTAGCGTTCATACCGGCGATCATTACTTCTCTCATCGCGTCGTCTTCTAGGGTCTGCATGATACCTTCGTTGTCTTTGTTCTCTTCTACTAAACGTTGATATTCTTCCTCGGAAGTCGAAACTTCGACGCTTTTGACATTTTCGTCGGCGCTCATGGTATTAGACATATTACCAAGCGAGGCGATGCTGGTGCCTGGGCGGAAATAAATTGTAATATCGATTTTTTCACGCATAGCATCTGCGGTGCTAGCGAGAATAGCACTAGCAATAATTGTGACGAAAAGAATGATTAAAGTCACGCTCATCACGAGAGTAGCAGCAGCAGAAAGCCAAATATTACGAGTGAAACCAATCGCACCGTATTTAAATATGCGAGAAGTGCTGCGGGCTCTCTGGACGCCGCTATTTTTACTCATGGTTTTGAGGTTTTGCTTGGTTTTTCTATCTTTGGACATTAGATTACCCTCCCTCTATAGCGACGCGGATCGCGAACATTGGCTGGTCTAGTTGCTGGACGATTAGACTTTACTCTTCTTCTCATGGTAGGTTGAGCGGTCTGAGTTGGTTCTGGGGCTGGAGCTGGCTCGGCTTGACGCATGGCAGGCTGTGGTCTAGTAGCTTGGGCTACTGGACGAGCAGGGCGTGCAACTGGACGTGCTGGACGAGGAGCTTCTCCGATTGGAGCGGTACGGATAATACGCTGAGCGGGCTGTGGGCGCTCGACGATATTTGTGCCATCTAGACGATAAATGCCGTTTACTTTTTGGTCGGCAACGATTTTACCATTCTTGAGGGTGACGACGCGCTTCTGGAGATTATTGACGATATCTTGGTTATGTGTAGTGACTAGAAGTGTGGTGCCAAAATCATTAATCCTCTGTAATAATTCGATAATTTCTTCAGTAGTAAGAGTGTCAAGATTGCCTGTAGGCTCATCGGCAATTAGAATCTTTGGCTGACGAGCAACGGAACGAGCAATTGCTACGCGTTGTCTTTCACCACCAGATAATTCACGTGGGAATTTCTTTTCTTTACCAGACAAACCGACGAGATCAAGAACTTTTGGCACGGTCTTCTCTATTTCTCTATTGCTCATGCCGGCAATTTCTAGGGCAAAGGCAACATTTTCGTAAGCGGTGCGACCTGGCAGTAATTTGAAATCCTGGAATACGACTCCTAGGCGACGACGATAATGTGGAATGTAGCGTTTTTTGACATAATCTAGGTCAATACCACCGACGATAATTTTACCGGCATCAGGAATTTCTTCCTTGGTGATCATTTTAATCAAAGTGGATTTACCGGCGCCAGACTGGCCGACGAGAAAGACGAATTCGTTTGGCTCGATATGAAGCGACACATGATCAAGGGCAGGGTGAACATCACCCCGGTAAGTTTTTGTGACTTCATCGAGTAAAATCATATCTATATATTATCATAAGCTAAATAGTCGTGCAAGATGTCTGAATATGTTATAATTATTTCAACTATGGAATTAAAAAAATATCTTAAACCTCAATATGGAATCGCACTTGCGCCGGTAATTTTTGCATTTTCACAAATAATTATCCTAGGATACAACTGGACTTTTGGTGGACATTTTGGCGATATTTCCCTTACAGTTTCAAAATATGTCGGCCTCAATATTTGGTCATCTGTTCTCTTCGCAATTTATAATTTTTTGATTGCATTTTTGATGGTGCGATACTATCTTTATGCCTATAAAGGTCTCTCCAAGATTTGGCTTGTTTTTGGGTTTATTCAACTATTTGGCTTTATTGGGCTTTCAATTTTTCCGCACGCAGCATTCCTCTCTGGCGATGCAAAAGAAGTCGTTGTCAATCTTCATATCGCACTTGCTAGAATCATGTTCTTTGCAATGTTTGGTATGGCAATCGAGAGACTTCGTATTGCTTGTGGCCGTGATAATCGTAATAAATTTGCTGCCAAAATCTGCCTAGCATTCATCATCTATGGCTTGATCTATGCGCTTGGCTACATGGATCAAGACGGATTCCTCTGGCACATTATGCTGATTTGGGAAACTGGGTATATCTACGCGTTTATGGGCATGCTGATATTGACGAGAAAATAACTATCCCCTCTATGATATAATTGGTTATATGAATGAAAAGCGCTTAGAGCAGCTCAAAGATGATTTTGATGATGCATGGAAAAAACTCGCTATAGACGAGAAAATTTCTGATGTAGAAAAATTAGAAAAAGAAGTGGCTAATCCAGATATTTGGAAAGATCCTGATTCTGCGCGCGAGAAAAATGAAACACTTAGCCATTTGAAGGATTTTGTGGCTGATTGGCAAATATTAAAAACGCAGATTAATGACATTTCTGAGCTATTAAATCTCGGCGAAGATGACCTGAATGACGAAATTGAGGTGCAACTTTCGGCGATGGAAAATAAACTTACGGAGCTAAAAAAATCTTTACGTTTTACAGGACCATTTGATCACGGCGATGCAATCATTCGTATTACGGCTGGTGCCGGTGGTACAGAAGCAATGGATTGGGCCGGTATGCTAGAGCGAATGTATCTCAGATTTTTTGAGAAAAAAGGATTTAAAGCAACGCTTCTAGAAAAAACCGACGGCGAAGAAGCCGGGATAAAAACCGCTGTCTACGAATTATCTGGTACTGATGTGTATGGTACATTGAAAAGTGAGCATGGCACGCATCGCCTAGTGCGGCTTAGCCCATTTAACGCAGATAATCTTCGTCAGACATCATTTTCTCTTGTAGAGATATTACCTGTGATTAGGAATGACAATGAAGTAAAAATTGACGAAAAAGATCTCCGTATCGATGTATATCATTCTGGTGGACATGGCGGTCAAAGCGTGAACACGACCAATTCCGCCGTGCGTATTACACATATTCCAACTAATACTGTAGTGGCAATCCAAAATGAGCGCTCACAGCTCCAAAACAAGGAAAAGGCTATGGAAATCCTGCGTGGCAAGTTAGCGCAAATGCAGATAGAACAGCAAGCTGAGAGTATTGATAAACTTCGTGCCGGTGAATCCGCTTCCTGGGGGCAACAAATTAGAAATTATGTGATGCAGCCATACAAGCTTGTCAAAGACACTCGCACCAAATACGAAGAAACCGATGTTGAATCAGTACTAGATGGTAAAATAGACGGCTTTATCGATGCATTTCTTGAAATGAATTTGGGATAACAAAAAGAACCCTTTCGGGTTCTTTTTTGTTTTTTTATTCTGTTACGCCAAGTTCGATGCGTTTGAATTGACGAACGGTGATATTTTCACCAGTCTTTGCAATAGCGTCTTTAATGAACTCTGCAACCGTCTTAGTATCATCCAAAATGTATGGCTGATCCATCAATACCTTGTCAGAGAAAGCTTTCTTGACCTGGCCGCCAATGATTTGGTCTTTCATTTTTTCTGGGCCTTTGAAGTTAGCTTCAAATTCCTTTTTCTTGGCATCTACTACATCTGCTGGAATATCTTCTACAGAAACATAGAGTGGAGCCATAGAAGCGACCTGCATTGCGATTTGGTGGGCAAGGGTTTTGAACTCATCAGTCTTTGCGACAAATGATGTCTCGCAGTTGACCTCTACGATTGCACCAATACGGCCATCATGAACGTAAGATTCAACCAAGCCTTCACGAGTTTCGCGGTCGCCGCGTTTTTCTGCCTTGGTAAGACCTTTTTTGCGCATTGCTTCTAGTGCTTTGTCAAAGTCGCCTTTTGCCTCTACTAGTGCTTGCTTTGCGTCAGTAAGACCAACGCCAGAAAGCTCTTTTAGTTTTTTAATTTGTTCGATAGAAATTTTGGCATCTGCCATAAAACCTCCTATTAGTTATTATTTTGTAGATTTTTTATCTGTAGCAGCGGCTTTTGGAGCAACCTTTGGTGCGGCAGCTGCGCCAGTCTTGATAGCATCTTTGACATAATCCAAGATGAGGCTAGTAGCCTTGATAGAATCATCATTTGCAGGGATGACATAATCAATGTTGGTTGGATCGACGTTTGTATCGGTGATTGCAAATACAGGAATCTTTAGAGTATTTGCTTCGCGGATAGCGTTCTTGTCTTCACAAGCATCAACTACAAAGAGGGCTGCAGGCTGTTCGGACATTTCCTTGATGCCGCCATAGCGTTCGTTGAGCAAATCGATTTCTTCTTGGAAGCGCTGAACTTCTAGCTTGTTGTAGCGATTTTCTAGTTCGCCACTTTCCATGCGACGTTCAAGATCTTTGATCTTTTTGATTTGGCGATTAACGGTCTCTACATTTGTAAGAGTACCGCCAACCCAACGCACGGTGACGTAAGGCATATTGATTTCTTCGGCGCTAGCTTTGACTAGGTCTTTCATCTGCTTTTTAGTACCGACAAAGAGGACTTTTTTGCCACTCTTTGCAATCTCGGTAAGCTTTGGTAAAGCTTTTTCTAGACCTTCAACAGTCTTTTCTAGATTGATAATATGGGCATTCTGACGACGGCTATGAATGTATGGAGCCATCTTTGGATGCCAACGGCTAGTCTTGTGTCCAAAATGGGCACCAGCTTCTAGCAGAGCTTTCATGTCAATATTCTCTGACATTTATTTCCCTTTCTCTTCGTTTTGTAGAACTTAACGCCGACTCAAGCAGGTGTTGGACGCAAGTCTGAGGACTGCATCAGGCGCAGGAAAACTCCACAAAACTGCTTCATTAATTTGATAATGGATTCATTATACCACACATGCTTGTAAAAAGCAAATATATCTGATAAAATTAATTTGTTACTATAGGTGGGCCACGCTAATTTAGCGTGGAGTTGTATTTTTAGAAGGAGGTGAAAGAGATGCTTGGCAATTTACCTGATGGCTATAGACTGGTTACCTCACCTGACGATTACGAGAGATATCTTGATTTGCAGGACAGAAGGCTTTACTTGACACAGGAGATTCAGGCTTTTGATCCGGAAGAGATGACGGGCGACATGTCAATCTGCTCATATTTGATAGATGCTATTTTGGCATTCAATCGTGCGGATAAAGGTATTAAGCCGGAAATGCGTAAGCCGATCAGGCTTTATATTAATTCACCAGGTGGTGACATTAACGAAGGCTATTCCCTGATTAGTGCAATAGAGCTGTCCAAGAGCCGATTTATACCATTAATATTGGTGTTTGGTATTCTATGGCTTTTCTGATAGGGATTACGGGACACAAACGTTTTGCTCTTCCCTATACGTCTTTCTTGATGCATGATGGACACAATTTCGTGTATGACAGTGGTGGAAAGGCGCAGGATAAGATGAAGTTCAATATGCGTTTTGAATCAGAAGTGGAAAAACCGCATGTAATAAGACATTCTAATCTGAAGGTATCAGACTACGAATCATTGTCTCGTGTAGAATATTATCTGCTTCCGAAGGATGCCAAGGAACACGGTTTTATCGACGAAGTTGTAGCCGATTTGGATCAGATTTTATAGTTTCACCCCCCCCAAAAAAAGGACCCTGAGTTTAGGGTCCTATTTTAATCTCCCTTGTAAATAGACAAAAATATGATATAATACTTGTCAGTAGTCGTTGATTCTTTTAGGGGAAAGGAGAAAGCTATGAACTTTTATAAAGATTTTTGGGCAAATAACGGCGAGAAACCTTACTGGGTGGATGATGACAGGACTTTTCTGGAGGATTATTTCAGTGGAGAGCTGGAAAGCTCAGGCCTGACCACAGACCAGAAAAGAGAGATGTGGGCCTTAAACGAACCGACGAGAAAAGCGGTCAAAATTATGGAAGAGTCGTTGGAAGATGAAGATGTGGATATAGAAGTACGCTACAGTGATTACGAGCAGAAAGTCATTCGGCACTATGCGAAGGCAGATATAATGCTTTCGATTTGTTCGGTGCTTTATCCGGTACTCGTAATGATGACGCTGACTCTGCTTTATGTCTTCTTGAAGCCGTTATTCTACAACAAAGACGCATTCATAATTGTGGTTTTAACTTCGGTTCTCTTGCCTGCAATAATTGTGGGTATTGCCGGGCTAAGCATGCGGAATTATATTGATCATCATGCCGGCGAGCTAGAAGATATGATCCGCCACAAAGCACGTGACGAAGCGCACAAGCATTTCAAGACTCGTCTCTCGCAGAAAAACAGAGTACGCAATACCAAGAAGATGCTGAAGGTTCTTGCTAGAGATATTGAAATCTCTGATGATGAATTATAATTTGCCCAAATTGGATTGAGCCCTGCTAGGCGGGGCTCTTTTTATTTGTAAAAGATTTTAGGGTTTACTTTTCTGCTAATCTCTGGTATAATGAATCGTAATTATGAGTAAAAAAGATTTGCATCCAAAAGATTACCGTTTTGTCGTCTTTTCTGATGAAGCAGCTGGTTATTCATTCTTGACTCGTTCCACTGCTAAGAGCGAAGAGACTATCAAATGGACTGATGGCAAAGAGTATCCACTAGTCAAGGTTCAGATTTCTTCTGCATCTCACCCATTCTTTACTGGTGAAGAGAAGATTATCGATACTGAGGGTCGTGTGGATCGCTTCAAGGCTCGTGCTGCGAAGGCTGCTAAGCTCCGTGCAAATATCGGTAACAAGGTTAAGAAAGCAGAAAAAGAAGCCGCCAAAAAGGCTGACAAAGCTGCAAAATAATCAATCGATTTCAATAAACCGCCATTTACAGGCGGTTTTTTGGTGGTATAATATAGCGATATAGTAGGCATTAACCCTAGGCACATTAGAAAGAAGGTGAGATTTATGCTGAGTCAAAACGTGGATAAAATGTTTACGTATTTGAAGGGATTTTGCGCTGGCGCCGGCATGGAAGAAAGCCTCCACGCCCTAGGCTACATGCGCGAAAAGCATGACGGCCAGACCAGAAATGATGGTCAGCCGTATATTGTGCATCCTCTTGGTATGGCTTGTTATGCGGTGGCACTTGGCGTAAGGGACGACAACACCATTGCTACTTTTCTACTCCATGACGTATGTGAGGATTGCGGCGTAGATGTAGACTACCTACCATTCAACGAAGTGATTAGAAAAGGGGTCAAGTACATGACGGTCGGCGAGTTTCCTGGCGAGCAAAGGTTGGAGAAAAAACGCCGTTATTACAATGAATTGCTGGAGAGTCCGGAATCGATTCTTTGTAAGGCGGGTGATAGGTTCTATAATCTTTCCACTATGGAAGGGGTAAAGGACGAGTCAAGTATTGTCAAAAATGTTGTTGAGACCCACTGCATGCTTTTGCCTATGTTGAAGATTGCCAAAGACAAATGGCCGAGATTGTCTGATATCCTCTATGTTTATCGGACAAATATTAAATCTATCAATAATACTTTAGCACATGTGCACGGAGTAATATTGAAAGATGATGGCACGGCAAATCCTACGATTGAAGAAGTTCTCTCGGAGGATTATGGCAAGAAATCAGCAAAGAAATAATCTCAGGCACATTAAAAGGCTCGAATTAGTTCGGGCCTTTTTTCTGCCCTAAAAAATTGTTATAATAAAGGTAATGGCAAGACGCACAAAAATTCGAATTATTCCGTTAATTATTCTTTTTGTTATTGTAGCTTTTGTAGTGGTGACTGGAATCAGGATGGCAACGCTCGATACCTCACTCTCCATTACGAATACTTATGAGTTCCCTGTTTTACCAGAACTAAGTGACCTATCGGATGCTAACTTTGGTCAGCAAGCGGTGGCAATTGATGGAAAAATCGTTTATTCCAAAAATAATATTGGTGCGCCTGTCATGCCAATTGCTAGCACAGTTAAGACAATTCTGGCTCTATCTGTGATGGAGAAAAAGCCATTTAACCTTGGCGAAAAAGGCGAAACTCTTTCAATTTCTGGCACAGATTATGCGGACTATACTAGTTATGTTGCGGCAAACGGCTCTACTACTCCAGTAAAAATTGGCGAAGTTTATAGCGAGTATGACGTACTAAGTCTTGTGTTGATGGCTTCTTCCAATAATATGGCCGATACATTGGCGCGTTGGGCTTTTGGTTCGATAGAAGATTACCATAATTTCGCATTGGAAATGTTGGCGGGTTGGGGTATTACTGATGTTAAATTTGGTGCTGATGCTAGTGGCTATGATCCGGCAACAACTGGTTCGGCTGAGAGTTTGGCATTGATTTCTCAAAAGCTTATGACTCAACCTGTACTAGCGGAAATCGTTGGGCGTAAGGATTACAACGCAGAAAATGTAGGCGCGATTTCTAATACAAACAAATTGCTAGGCATAGATAAAATTTCCGGTGTGAAAACCGGATTTAATGGTGACGGTTATTCTGGGTATTGTCTAGCAAGTTCGTTCTTGGAGCCTTTTTCTAGTGTGGATGGAAATAGTGAAACAAAAAATCACATCATCACGGTTGCACTTCTAGGTGCACCAACGCGTAATGATTCATTTGCGAGCAGCCAAGCAATAGTCGAAAAAACTCAATCAATCTATCAACCGGTAGAATTGATAAAAATTGGCGATGATATTGGATTTTATGATGCATGGTGGATTGATAAGACGTCTATCGTGACAGAAGAAAATGCGTCGATGTTAGGATATAGTGGCCAAGAAACATTCGCAAGTCTTGAGATGAATAGTGCAAGCAAGAATAGCACAGATACTATTACGGGTAGTCTAAATTTACAGATTGCTGACGAACAAAAAACGATCCAAGTTAGGACTGCAGAACCAATTAAAACCTCCCCCGATTTGTGGGAGAGGTTCTTGCGTGTCTTTGGTTGGGAAAGATAATTATTTCTTTTTAGAATCTTTCTTCTCTTTTTTGTCTTTATCTTTTTTGTCGTCAATCGAAACGCCGCCAAATCCGCCAGCTGCTTCAATATAGATGGTATATTTGCTTTTGTCTGATTTGCTTTCGCGATCGTCGGAGATTCCGCCAAACATAAATCCAGATTTACTCTTGACTTGGACATTTTCTGGAACCTGGATTTCTACTCCACCAAAGAGGCAAAATACTTTAATGCAAACATCTTTCTTGATGACTGCTTCGCGGATATCGAGGCTAGCACCACCAAATACGGCCATGATGTCGCTGCCAATGAACTCTTCTTTATTATATGCTCTATCGCTGCCAGAAAAAACAGCTACTTGTGAATCGCTTTTGCCATCATTTCTTGCCTCTTCGATTTTTTTGGCTACTTCTTCGTCGTATTTGCCGCGAAAAAGATTCTTAGCAAGAAGTGCTAGACCCATTGCAATAAATATAACTGCAAGGATTACTTTCCATGCAACATCCCAGCCAAAAACATCCTGTGCTGCCAGGAGTAAAATAACACCAATGCCGACCATGGCAAGGCTGCTGATTTTTTCTTTTTCGGTGATGAAAGAAATCGCGCCAGGTACGATGATAAATAATGTCCACCATCCCTTGAAAAAGATGTCGATATTAAAAATTCCGAGTGCATTACCACCGAAGATAACGCCAAGCGCAATGATGGCTAAGCCCCAGATAATTGATTTTGCTTGTTTCATAAATCCTTTCTTTAAAAATTTATGGTGGATCCAGCAGGGCTTGAACCTGCGACCTTACGAATGTGAATCGTACGCTCTAGCCAACTGAGCTATGGATCCAAGGGTTGGGCTTTTCTTTGAGAAAGAAAAGTCCCAACGAAAAGAAACTATTGTGGTATGAAACTCACGCACATGTCGCGAGTTTCATACTGTTATGCTATAATAATAACATGAATTTCGAGAAAATAAAAGAAGAGCAAGCAGAGATAAACGAGTTCCTGTCGCGTCCTGATGCTTATTCTAGCCCTGATTTTGCTGCAAAGTCTCGCCGTTTATCCGAACTTGACGAGATTATTGGTTTGATTAATGAAACCGAAAAATTAAAGCAAAATCTAGAAGAAGCAAAAGAGCTATTCTCTGATCCAGAACTAGGTGAGATGGCTCATGATGATGCGAAAAATGCCGAGGCAAAGATTGCAGAAAACGAGGCCAAGCTAGAGGAATTACTTCTCCCACGCGATCCAGATGACGATAAGCCAGCAATTATAGAAATTCGCGCCGGTGCTGGTGGTGACGAAGCTTCCCTCTTTGCGGGTGAACTATATCGTATGTATTTGCACTATGCCGAAGGACATGGATTAAAAACTGAGCTCATTTCTCAGAATGAAAACGAGGCTGGTGGTATGAAGGAAGTAGTCTTTCGTGTGACTGGTGACAGGCCCTATGGCCAGTTAAAATTTGAAGGTGGCGTGCACCGTGTACAACGCGTACCGGTGACAGAAAGCCAGGGCCGTATTCATACTTCTACAGCTACAGTGGCAGTCTTGCCAGAAGCTAGCGAGAATGAAATCGAAATCAAACCAGAAGATCTCCGTATCGATATTTATCGTTCTGGTGGCCATGGCGGTCAAGGTGTCAATACGACGGATTCTGCTGTGCGTATTACTCACCTTCCAACTGGAATTGTAGTAGCAATGCAAGATGAACGCAGCCAGCAGCAGAACCGTGTAAAAGCTATGACTATTTTGCGCTCTCGTCTGATTGAGAAGCAAAAAGAA
>JAFWEB010000080.1 GCA_017515925.1 Candidatus Saccharimonadota bacterium
TGCTCGTGCACGCTCTGGTATGCCTTATGCAAAGCGCCTAGAAGCAGAAATCGTTGATGCCTACAACGAAACTGGTGCTGCCTTCAAGAAGAAGGAAGATTGTCACCGTATGGCAGAAGCAAACCGTGCGTTCGCACACTTTGCAAGACAGTAATTTTGGTTAAAAAGGGCCAGATTGTATTTTTTCTCCTTTGCTCTATCGAAATAGCGCTTCAGGAGAAGAAAATAACAATCTGACCTCTTTTTATTCCAAAATTACAATCCGCTATTGGAAATAGTGCTTCGGAGAGAGAAAACAGCAATAATTAAAATGTCATGTTATAATAAAAATATAGATGCAGACGCATTTTTTGCGGATCCATACCACCAAGATACGTGCTCTTTTTATCGCTTACAAATTGGAGAGAACGCCAATAGTCTAAGTGATAAATTTGTAGAGTCCCATCCAGAAATAGAATGGAGAAAAATTGTTGGACTTAGAAATATTATCGCTCACGAATACGGTAGTGTTGATAATTCGCTGCTTTGGAAAATCATTACTGAAAATATCCCAAGATTAAGTGAGTCTTGTAAGAAAATATTGGGATAAAAAGTGCCGTGAGCCTGACATTCATATGCAAAAAAATGCACGCTTATGCTAAAATATAAACAAGCATGGCGGAAAAAATTGAGTCACTAAAAACACCGGAAAAATCAAATAGAGCCGAGACGGAACGTATTATAGGTGCTATGGCTTTGGCTGCAATTGGGTATGAAGGTCGACATAAAGAAATAGTTGAATCAAGTTTTGATAAGGCAAGAGAAAAAGGAGAAGCACTACCTGAAGTTAATAATCTTCGTAGAAACTATGCTTATCTTTCACGCATTGAGAATTTAGTAGAAAAGTATGGCAATACGGCCGAAAAAAGACTATGGGATCTTTCAGCTGATAAACTTATAGTCAAACCTGAGAATATTACAGATAATTATTGGAGATTTCAAGAGCAGATTTTGCGCGATAATGGGCAAGGACGAGAGCTTTCCGATTATGAAAAGCAGCTTTTAATAAATGATATCCAAGATAATCAGAGAAAAAGTCTTGAATCTTGGTCAAGCTATTTGGGTGATGAAAACTCTCCGTATCCAATGTGGTTTAAGATTTATGCGTGGGATGGTATGTCTAAAATGGGTGTCTTTGATAAGGAAAAAGGCTATTTTTCTAAGCGTGATAAGTCTACCGTTGCACCATATCCAAAGCTAAATTCAGCTGTCCTTGCTAAAACCTATGGTGCTGTTGCAGATTTCTATGGCATCAAAGGCGAAGAGCGCTATGAGGAAAACCAGGAAAGAAACGAAATCCTAAAAGCCCTTGCTGCCTCCGGCAACTTCAATAAGCTTTATTCCAAAATTCTACTTAGCGAGAAAGCTATTCCTAAAACCCCAGAAAGGACCGAAGATGTTCATGGCGAATGGCTTGAATATCTTCCTGGAGAAGAAGAAAAGCTAGCTAGTGCTGCTGAAGGCACTCCATGGTGTGTAGCTGATCCTGGCACTGGTAGAAACTATTTAGAATATGGTAATAGTACTGGGCAGGGAAATGGGTATGACGAAGATGACTATGACACCAACGAATACCGTCAAAACCAAGCGAAGTTTATCTTATTCCATCTTTACGATCCAGAAAAGAATACTCTTTCCGAATCGGCTTGCGCTTCTATTCGACTGGGTCCTGATGGCGAAGTCGCCGAAATCTCTGGTCTAGATGAGGGTCAAGCTCTAGAAGACTCTCTTGTCCCAATCGTAGAAGAAAAGACTAAATCTCTCCCTGGTGGCGAAAGATACTTGGAAAAATTTGCTGATAGAAAAGAACTAATAAAACTAGATCATAAAATGCAGGACGGAGAAGATTTGACGCTTGATGAGTTGAATTTTCTTTATGAAATCAATCGTCCAATAAATGTACTCGATACGTATAATGAGGAAGATCCAAGGATACAGGAATTAAGAGAGACATTTGATGTAGATTATGCGCTAGAGAAAGGCGTAGATGGGAGACAGCTAGTTCAAAAACTTAGCATTTATGATTTGATAAGGAATACGGAAACTTTTATAAAACATCATATAGATTTTGAGATTGATGCCGATAGACTCGTGGACGAGCTTGAAGAAGATGACATAAAAAGAAATATTGATAAACTCGTAAATGGCGGCGCAGAATTAGATAGTGTTATTGAGAGATTGAAGACGCACATGGACACCGAGACAATCGATTTACTCCTGAAATATGATGCGGATATCTATGACTTAATAGATTCGATCCCTACATATGAGTTACTAGAGGATGTCAGGGGTTATGTTGAGAGAGGGGTAAGCACTGAGTATCTCAGTAAACAGTTTTCTGAATACGATCAAAAGCATGAATTATTGGAAAAAATCGATTTACTTACAAACTTGGGGATAAAAGTTGACATCAATGAAATACTTTCAGAGTGTAATGCGAGTAGTAGAGAACTATCTGAACATCTTGAGGCTATTGTTAGCCAAGGATATGATATTGCCAAAGGTATCTGGAGATTTAATGATAACGATATAATCTCAAATGCGGGGTTATTTATGGAGCATGGCCTAGATAAAACTAGTCTTGAGGGAATTATCCGACATGCTGATAAGTATGCTATAGCTGAACACATTGATGAATTATTGAAGTGCGAAGTAGATGAACAGTTAATTGTGAAGAGGCTGGATGGCTCATATTTGGTGAGATATTATGACCAGATTGGGCATGCTGTGAATAAATCGTTTGAAGAGGTCGCATCTAACTATTTGCAGCATCTAGGACTTTATCACATGGATAAGCGCGCAGTTGAAGCTATGAAGGAACACGGGTTAGGGGTCGATTGGATTATTGAGACAATGCCAAAATCGGATAGAGCTACGTATGAGGAAAAAATAAAAGAAGTTTATAATTAAAAATCCCCCAAGCATTCCGCTCGGGGGTATTTTGACTTCTTTTTAGATTTCAGGCTTGCCCTTGGTCTTATCTTCTGCGATCAACTCGTAAAGCAAACCCCTGATGACGGAGTTATACTTACCCTTCTCGGTAAGCAGAGTTTCCAATTCCTGCTTTTCTGCGGCGAAATTCGCAATAATGTCGCAGAATCCCTGAACCTTGTTGGCAGGAGTTTTAGCGCTGTAACGATGCTTTACAAACTTCTTGTAGTCCGTGATGCTAGGGCTATCAATAGTATACCAGAGATATTCCAATACCATCTGGTATCCGGCAAAGTCCTGTGCGTTCTGAATCGCCTGCGGTCTGAAGTAGTTGTTCAGGAATGTTCTAGCCACATAACGGCTTTCCGGTTCCTGATTATCTCCAACATAAAATCCGTTTGCTACTACCTGTGTGGCTAATGCGTATACACAACTAGTTACACTGGGGCAACCAACTGTATAACCGTTAAACCATGTCTTAAGATCGCCATCGTAATATGCGAAATCAACTGCATCCTTTACGAGTCTAGCGATTTTTGTCTCACTTGTTCCCATAAATGATGCACGATCTTCACGTGACGGGATCTTTCCCAGGATAGCCGTAGCTACAACTGTCCCGAGTAAGCCATAGTAGGATTCCTCATCCTTCATGGCGCCAATAGTAATAGCGACTGCCTTGCGGCTCGTCATATCGAAGTCTCTCTTCATATTAAAGAACTTCCCCCTTTCTTTCTTCGGCCTCCCTTTGGCCGGAACTTAGGCACAATTGCCTATTTGTTTATTATAGCACAGATAGGCTAAAAAGTCAAGAGAAGAAAGAAATTATGCTAAAATCACACCGCTTGTGGTATAATAAGCGTAAGTATATTTTTAGGAGGAAAAATGATAAGAGTAGCTATTAATGGCTTCGGTAGAATTGGGCGAAATGCCTTTAAAATCGCTTTTGAGCGTCCAGATATGGAGATTGTTGCGATTAATGACTTAACAGATACAAAGACTCTTGCACATCTGTTAAAGCATGATTCCTCCTATGGCACTTACACCCACGAAGTTAATTTTGATGACGAAAATATCATTGTGATGGGCAAGAAAATCCGTGTTCTATCAGAGAAGGATCCAGCTGCTCTTCCTTGGAAAGATATGAATATCGACGTAGTGATTGAATCTACTGGACTCTTCACTGATCCAGCCAAGGCTCGCGCCCATATTGATGCTGGCGCCAAAAAAGTCGTCCTTTCTGCCCCTGCCAAGGGAGAGGGTGCCAAGACCGTAGTTCTCGGCGTCAACGAAGATATCTTGACTCCGGATGATGAGATTGTTTCCAACGCTTCCTGTACTACCAACTGTATCGCCCCTGTTATGAAGGTCCTAGAAGACACATTTGGTATCGAAAAGGCTATGATGACTACCGTTCACTCCTATACTGCTTCTCAGAGATTGCAGGATGCTCCAGCCAAAGATCTGCGTGAAGCCCGTGCTGCTGCCGAGAATATCGTTCCTACTACTACGGGCGCATCCAAAGCGGCTGCTCTTACGATTCCATCCTTGAAAGACAAATTTAACGGTCTATCTGTTCGCGTCCCTACCCCTGTTGTATCACTTAGTGATATCACAGTAGTATTGAAGCGTGATGTCACTAAAGACGAGATTAACGATGCCTTCCGCCAGGCTGCTAGTGAGCCATATTACGAAGGTATCCTCGGTGTAACAGAAGAAGAATTAGTCTCTATTGATTTTCGTGGCAATTCACACTCTGCAGTAGTAGATTTACCTCTGACCGATGTAGTTGGTGGTAACTTAGTCAAAGTTGTTGCTTGGTATGACAATGAATGGGGCTATAGCAACAGATTAGTAGAGCTTACCGCTGATTTCTGTCGTCAGGCAGCTGAGGATTCTGTTGAGAGCGTCCCAGAAAAGACCAAAGAAGAATCCGTCGAAGCCCCAGCCGAAGAAGAAAAGGAAGAATCAGAGGAAAACTGAAGAATGAAAGTATTCATCGGGTCAGATCACAGAGGATTCGAGGTGAAAAATCACCTGGTTAGCCTTTTGACTGAGCAGGGGATAGAGGTGGTAGACCTTGGCCCTGATCAGCTAGATCCTGATGATGATTACAATGATTACGCTGTAAAAGTCGCATTAGAAGTCCAAAAAGTCGCGAGCGAAGGAGATACAGAGTCCAGAGGAATCCTAGTCTGTGGCTCGGCTCACGGTGTGGCAATTCAGGCTAATAGATTCAAAGGCGTGCGCGCGATTGCAGCGTATGACACAGAGCTGGCCAGAATTGGCCGCGAGCATAATGATGCAAATGTGCTCTGTCTATCGGCTGATTTCATCGAGAGTAGTGATATTGACAATATAGTAAATATATTTCTTAATACTGCATTTTCAGGGGAAGAAAGGCATATTCGTCGCATCAAAAAATTAGACGCATAATTGGAGGTGGCATGGGTCCTATAATTGTTCCAACAATTCTAACAAATAGCACAGAGCAGTACAAGCAAATTGTAGCTGTATATCAGGCTTTTGCTAAGCGCGTGCAAGTAGATATCGCCGATGGCACTTTTGCGCCGAATAAAACCATCCCAGTAGACAATGTTTGGTGGCCACAGGAATGGGAAACCGACATCCATATGATGGTGGTTCGCCCATCCGAGCATATGCCAGTTCTACTAAAATTGAAGCCAAATCTAGTGATTTTCCACGCCGAAACAGGGGAGAATTTGCTCCCAATGTTTGATCAGCTACACGAGGCTGGTATCAAGGCTGGCGTAGCATTGATGCGCCCAACTTATCCAGGTAGCTACAAAGAATTCATCGAGGCAGCTGACCATGTACAGGTATTTGCCGGCGAAATTGGTGTCCAAGGTAGCCAAGCAGACATGCTTCAGACAGAGAAGATTAAGCTAATTAAAGATATCAATCCGAATTGCGAAATTGGTTGGGACGGTGGTGCAAATATGAAAACCACCCGTGCGATTGCCAAGGCCGGCGCAGACGTAATTAATGTTGGTTCGGCACTCGCCACAGCGCAAGATCCAAAAGCCATGTTTGACGCATTATCGGCAGAGCCGGATAAAAGAGGGGTGGTCATTTAATGGCGCGAATTATTTCTCTAGGCTCGGCACTTCAAGATCTCTATCTAATAGATAGAGACGATTTCCATGCGACTAATGTTTATAGCTATTCCGAAAAAGATACAAAGTCGATTTTTGGTGATTTGATCATCGGCACAAAGGTAGATATTGATAAATTATCCTACCAAGTAGGAGGTGGCGGAACTAATGCGGCGGTGGAATTTGCCAGACATGGTCACGAATGTACCTATTTTGGTAATATTGGCCACGATGCAGCTGGCGATGCAGTCATTACATGCTTGCAGAAGGCTGGCGTAGATACCAGATATATCAGATTTGCTCCAAAACGCAGCACTGGATGCTCGGTGATTTTGCTAGATACTCACACTGGCGAGCGTACGATTCTCACCCACAGAGGTGCATCAGCTAAATTTGATAATTTAGACGAAAAAGATTTGGAAGTATTGAAACCGGATTGGCTCTATGTTACATCGCTCAGAGGTGATATGGATATCTTGAATAGGTTTTTCAAAAAAGCACACGAGATTGGCTGCAAGGTGATGTTTAATCCGGGCAAACTGGAGCTGGAACAAAAGAGAGCATTGACTAATCTTCTAAAATATGTTGATATATTGCTTGTGAATCGAACCGAAGCGCAACAAATTGTGCCAGGGGTAGTTTTGACAGAATTGATTGTACACCTAGGGAATTTGGTACCTACGGCAATTATTACAGATAGTAGCATGGGTGCAATTGCGACTAATGGTGAAAAAACCTACCGATTTAGCATCTATGAGGATTGTCCAGTCAAAGATACGACTGGTGCAGGCGATGCTTTTGGCTCAGGATTTTTAGCACATCTAGCTGCCGGCAAA